>JAIJMN010000149.1:0-5885 GCA_022735715.1 Prevotella sp. | reverse complement strand
CACCTCTGTCAACTCCAATACTTTTGGCTTTCCCATTGTATATAAAACGGAAAAAGACAATAAATATTTTATGTAAACTAATTTTGCTCACTTACTTAAGGGCAATTAATAAACATAATACAAAGGCAATGGGATGATAAACAGAAAACAATGGCAACCGACTTGTTTAAAAGTAAGAAGCGAGTGTCGTAATGCCATAATCTCCTCAAAGATTTGAGGGGTGGAGTAGAAAATAGAGTCGATAGAAATCCCTCTCTCTCCGCAGCAGAGTCCTGTAAATCGAAAGATTTAAGGGACTTTTTTGTTATACACCCTTCGCTTGCGATGGGCGGATCAAAATAATATTGGGTTCAAAATAAAAAAGTCACGAATTATCATAAACATTCCATGAATCCTCAATAAATGAATTCACCGATGATTTATGATAATTCGCGACCGGAAAATATCGCCTAAGCTCTCCGATTAGTCTTCCATCAGCTTGCGATAGCGTCCCTTCTTGATTTCCTCGTTGCCCATACGGCGAGCCTTGTTGATTTCATAGTCTGAGTAGCTACCCTCGAAGTAGAACACTTCGCCGTTGCCCTCAAAGGCAAGGATGTGCGTACAGATACGGTCGAGGAACCAACGGTCGTGGCTGATCACTACAGCACAACCGGCAAAGTTCTCCAAGCCTTCCTCCAATGCACGCAGTGTGTTCACGTCAATGTCATTGGTAGGCTCGTCGAGCAACAGCACGTTGCCCTCCTGCTTCAGCGCAAGTGCCAGCTGCAAGCGGTTGCGCTCACCACCCGAAAGCGTACCGCAGAGCTTGCTCTGGTCGGTTCCCGAGAAGTTGAAGCGTGAGATATAGGCGCGAGCGTTTACGTCTCTGCCACCCATACGTATTGTCTCATTGCCCTGCGATACCGTTTCGTAAACTGATTTTTCAGGGTCAATATCCTTATGCTGCTGGTCTACGTAGGCAAGCTTAACGGTCTCTCCTACCTCGAATGTACCACCGTCGGCCTGCTCCAGTCCCATAATGAGTCGGAAGAGCGTAGTCTTACCGGCACCGTTCGGACCTATAACACCCACGATACCGTTAGGCGGCAGCATGAAATTGAGGTCGTTGAAGAGCACCTTGTCGCCAAAAGCCTTCTTCACATGTTGTGCCTCTATAACCTTGTTGCCCAATCGCGGACCGTTCGGTATGAAAATCTCGAGCTTCTCCTCGCGCTCCTTCTGCTCCTCGCCGAGCATCTTCTCGTAAGCGTTCAGACGTGCCTTGCCCTTAGCCTGACGAGCCTTCGGAGCCATGTGTGCCCACTCCAACTCACGCTCCAGAGCCTTGCGCCGCTTCGAAGCCTGCTTCTCCTCCTGCATCATACGCTTGGTCTTCTGGTCGAGCCATGAAGAGTAGTTGCCATGCCATGGAATACCCTCGCCACGGTCGAGCTCCAGAATCCACTCGCTCACATCGTCGAGGAAGTAGCGGTCGTGCGTTACGGCTATCACCGTACCCTCATACTGCTGCAAGTGCTGCTCCAGCCAGTCGATGCTCTCAGCGTCGAGGTGGTTGGTAGGCTCGTCGAGCAGCAACACGTCGGGCTTCTGCAGCAGCAGTCGGCAGAGAGCTACACGACGACGCTCACCACCCGAGAGGTTAGTAACGGGGAGGTCACCCTTAGGACAACGCAATGCATCCATAGCACGGTCGAGCTTTGAGTCCATGTTCCATGCATCAGTGGCATCAATAATATCCTGCACCTCCGAGAGGCGTGCCATCAGCTTGTCCATCTTGTCGGCATCAGAGTAGTATTCCTCCAATGCGAACTTAGCGTTTATGTCCTCATACTCGGCAAGTGCGTCGTACACCTTCTGCACTCCCTCCATAACATTCTCCTTTACGGTCTTCGCTTCGTTGAGCGGTGGGTCCTGCGGCAAATAACCCACAGTATATCCAGGGCTCCATACCACTTCGCCCTGTGTTGGCTGTTCCAGTCCGGCGATGATTTTCATCAGCGTTGACTTACCAGCACCATTCAAACCAATGATTCCGATTTTTGCGCCATAGAAGAAGGACAGATAGATGTCCTTCAAAATCTGTTTGCGGTTTTGTGGGATAATCTTCGATACTCCCACCATTGAAAAGATAATCTTCTTGTCGTCTACTGTTGCCATATGTTGATAGTTGAAATTACTTAGGTTGCACAAAGATAAGAAAAATATGGGACATAATGAAAGAATCCAAAGAAATAGAATTTCATTCCACACTGGGTTCAGCTGCCATCGACCTTTCTTCCTCGGGTATTTCATAGCGTCGTACGCTATGGTCGTTAAGATATATGCGGTTGAGGGTGAATGCCAGCGCCTCCAAGGTCTTTGCTCTTACAGCTGGCTTCAACTGACATTCCCACACCGTGATGCAATGCCATCCCATTGATGCAAGTCTTTGCTGTTCAGCCAAGTCACGAGCCTTATTGCGCTCTATCTTTGCCCTCCAGAAATCAGTATTAGTCTTTGGCAACACATAATACTTGCATCCCTCGTGCCCATGCCAAAAACAACCGTTGACAAATATAACTGAACGATACTTGCGCAGCACAATGTCAGGATGACCAGGCAGACGAGGGTGGTTCAGCCGATAGCGAAACCCTCGGCTGAACAGGTACTTCCTCACCAGAATCTCCGGCTTGGTACCCTTCCCACGTATCGATGCCATACAACGATGGCGTTGCTCCTTGGTCAGTTTGTCCATGCTTACATAGTTTCAAATTCTATACAACCATCATCTGTGCAATTCTTACGACCATAGACAGCATACAAATATTCCTCAAAACCTTGTTTTGTCATATTAGGTATTCTTTATAGGTTACAGTTATTTTGCATCAAAGTTACAGTCTTTTTCTGAATAAACAAAAAGACTAAAGAATGAAAATCAATATTCTTGTTGTCCGACTATAAATAAAAAAATTAACGAACAGATTAATGGTGATTAACATTCAATACACTGCTATTTTTGTTTCAACATTAATCATCACCAATCTATCATTAATCTAACATTAATATATCATCTTATGATAATAGATATTTTCATTTGTGTCCTGTTGAAATCAGAACATTAATGTATTAATTCGTTCAACATGTCAATTACTTTCTCTCGTTCACCACTTCCTTTTGTTGACAGTCTTAGTAAAGCAAGGCCATAATTGGAAAGAATGTTATCTTTCATCAAGTCGCGTGGGTGCTGTACAGTTTCATTATTATGATATGTATATCCATCTGTTTCAATAGCCAGTACAGGCAATTTGCTCACTCGATTGATAACGAGAAAGTCCAAATGAGTGTTATAATTGGCAGCATATTTCAGTTCTCTTTCACTCATAAACGATGTATCTTTCACTACTTGTCGTAGTGGGATATGACACAACACTAATAAAACTTTAAAGCGAGCATCAGATGCAATTACTTCATTAAGCATGGCATAAGTTAAATTCTCAGACGCATATTCTGATATTGGCGGGTGCGTTTCAAGAAAAGCCATACGTTGCTCTGTATATTGTACATACAAATAGTCAAAAATGGATGCCAACTTACTTTCAGTAACTGTACAGTTGTTGTAGGCTATATAGTTAAGCAAATCCATAATGTTGCCACACTTATCCTGTTCGTTGCCTGTCATTACAAGACAAAATTTCTTCTTTGCTCTCGACACTGCTACATTCAACATATTGGCATCATCGGCAAACTCCGAAATCTGATTGTCTACTACACTCATTATGATAGCATCATTCTCTCGACCTTGATACTTGTGAACAGTTCCAGCTTTCACAAGTTCCAGCTGTTGATTGAAAGCATCTACTTGATTATTATATGGTGTGACAATGCCAATGCTATCGAAATCTTTAAACATCGGTAGCACTTCTTTTTTAACAACATCAATCTCTCGCTGATTATAATGGTTTACAGCATGATTGCCCTTGACTGTCCTTATAGCTGTCAATACGTTCTCTTCGCCATTGTCGTCTGTCATAATGAGCAAGTTGCCACCATAGAATTTCTGATTACAGAAGTTTATAATACGAGGATGACAACGGTAATGTTCTCTTAACAACGTTTCTGGTACACTCGTTATAACATCCAATAAAGACTGTAAGAAGCTGTTCTTTGCACAATCATATCCTTCCGTGATGTTGTATTGCTTCATTATAATATCAAGTTTCACTCGGTCTTCGTTCGTTACCACATTAGGAAGTTGCAAAGTATCACCGACAATAACAGCATTTTTAGCACAAGTCAAAGCCAATGCTCCTGTATCGATTGGTACTTGCGAAGCCTCATCCATAATGATATAGTCGTATGGCTTATCTGTGAAAACACAAGAACGAGCTGAGAATGTAGTACTGAGTACAACGGGATACTGCTGCATCAGTTCGTCACCACGCCTTCTCATATCCTTTGTATCGGTAAAAGCCGTGCGTACATGCTTGGCATAACGACCACACAATGACGACTTGAATAATGACATTGAGAGTTCTATCAAAGTTTTTGTCAAATCGTTTGCATCATACATAGCCAAATCACTTTCTATAGAATCGATTTGTAGACTAATCTCTTTTAACCTCTTCAGATAATACATTGTCTGAAGTTCCTTAATAAGCGGAGTCAAGTCGTTTTTATCAAACTTGCTCTTTACCTGCAGACGATGCTGGCACATCCAATTAATCCACAACAACTTTATCTTCTCGATCCATCCAGAAAACCAATTTGTCGTTTCTGATTTTTCACCATTAGCATACGCTTGGTATTCCAACCATAACGATATAATACGCTTAGAACTTACACTACTTGCCAATTCCAAATCCTCAGCAATATCATTGTCCATACAAAAGTGCTTCCACTCCAAAGCTACTGCCTGTTGTTCATGCAAGAGTTCAGCTCGCTCATTCTGCAATGCATACACACTGTCGAGTTGCAGCAATGTGGCATGCAACTTACGTTTCATACCTAATGATTCGGAAACAGACACCCCCCATTGCGAACATTCTTTGGGAACAGAAGGCTGATTAGCAATAAAAGCCTCTTTGTTGACCTTACTTCCTAATGATGCAACAATAAACGACATGCCATACTTCTCAAGTTTCTCTTGCACATTAGCCGTTGCCGAATTATTATTGGACACAACCATCACCGTCTTTCCTTCACATACTATATTGGCAATGATATTCAATATGGTCTGTGTCTTTCCTGTACCCGGAGGACCTTGTATCACACTCATCTGATGCTCAAAAGCCGCTGCTACAGCTTTCTTTTGGCTTGCATTACAACCAAAAGGATAAATCAAGTCAGCATGCTTTAACCCAATAGGCTTATGCTTATTTGGATTAAGATAGCAAGCCGCAGCAGTGTCAGTATCTACGAACTCTATCTTCTCATACAAGTCTGCCAAAATTCCATTGCTTTCCTTATCATTTCTAAGAGGATTGACAATAGCTACATTCTTCAAATAAGCAAAAGTTTCTCTACTCACGTCCTCACCAAGACAAGAAGTTAATACTTTTATCTTGTTCTCATCTCCATCTTGCACATAACCATTGGTATGGACAATTCGCCAATAGTGCTTCATACCATAAGCAAACTTCCATATCTCTCTTACGTTTTGTTGCAATCCACCATTAACGAACACCTTGCAGTGCGTTGGATCAAACCATTCTGGATTGCTCAACAAAGTAACTTTATCATAGCCATAATTATAGCATTTACTGCTATTTTTAAATCGCACATAATATCCATTCGACCCATTCTTCTCAATTGTGTCAATTTGTAAAGTTCTTGGTTCTCCGTTTAGTAAAATACAATGACGTGATAAGTCCATATTTCGGTTTTTATCTGAATAAATCTGCCAT
>JAIJMN010000148.1:0-5902 GCA_022735715.1 Prevotella sp. | reverse complement strand
GTACCGAAGAACTTGCGACGCACCTCGTCAACACCCTTCTCGTCGTACTTGAGGTTGTCCCAAGGCTCCGAGTTGGTCATCATGTAGAAGCGTACGGCATCGGCTCCATACTTCTCAATCTGGTCGAACGGATTGACTGCGTTGCCCAGGTGCTTTGACATCTTGTTGCCCTTAGCGTCGAGAACGAGACCTGAAGAGATGACGTTCTTGAATGCTACCGAGTCGAACACCATTGTTGCGATGGCATGCAGGGTGAAGAACCATCCACGTGTCTGGTCCACACCCTCGTTGATGAAGTCGGCAGGATAGAACTTAGGAGCGATGGCAAAGCCTTCGTATGTGCTGTTGACAAGAGCCTTGCGGTCTTCCTCTGTGCCGCGCGACATCTCACCCTCGAACGGATAGTGGAGCTGTGCGTAAGGCATAGAGCCTGAGTCAAACCAAACGTCGATAAGGTCGGCCTCGCGATGCATAGGCTTGCCCTCGTCGTTTACAAGTACTATATAGTCTACGTAAGGACGATGGAGGTCGATGCGGTCGTAGTTCTCCTTAGAGTAGTCGCCCGGTACGAAGCCCTTGTCCTTCATCGGATTGCTCTTCATAACGCCGGCTGCTACCGACTTCTCTATCTCGGCATACAGCTCTTCGAGCGAACCGATGCACTTCTCGCCACGGTTCTCGTCGCGCCAGATAGGCAGCGGTGTTCCCCAGAAGCGTGAGCGTGAGAGGTTCCAGTCGTTGAGGTTCTCAAGCCAGTTGCCGAAACGTCCTGTACCTGTCGACTCAGGCTGCCAGTTGATGGTCTTGTTGAGTTCTACCATACGCTCCTTGCGTGCCGTGTCCTTGATAAACCAGCTGTCGAGCGGATAGTAAAGGATTGGCTTGTCTGTACGCCAGCAATGGGGATAGTTGTGTACGTGCTTCTCGGTCTTGAATGCCTTGCCCTCCTGCTTCAGTTCGTAGCAGAGCACAACGTTGAGGTCCTCGGCCTTTTCAGAAGCCTTCTTGTCCCAAACGCCGTCCTTATTGAACTGCGGGTCGTAGGCGTTCTTCACGTAGTCGCCTGCATGATGGCCGTACTTATCTGAGTCGACGCAAGCCTTGACGAAGTTGGCGTCAAGCTCTTCCAAGAGGTAGAACTTGCCCTGGAGGTCAACCATCGGGCGTGTCGCGCCCTTCTTGTTGATAAGGTAGAGTGCCGGGATGTTGGCATCCTTAGCCACCTTGGCGTCATCAGCACCAAACGTAGGAGCAATATGTACGATACCAGTACCGTCGTCGGTTGTCACGTAGTCGCCAAGGATTACGCGGAAAGCCTCGTTCTCCATCTCAACGAACTTGTCGTGGCCGTCTTCGCCCATGAATACCTTCTCAGGATGAGCCTCGGCATATTCTGTAACAAACTTCGGAGCGAAGTCGTCAACCTTCTCACATGGCTTCACCCACGGCATAAGCTGCTCGTAGTGCATTCCCTCGAGTTCTGTGCCCTTGAAGTGGCCTGTAATGCGCCATGGGCACATTTTCTTCTCCTTGTCAAACGGAGCCAGCTCGCCCTCCTTGCACTCCTGCTCAGGCTTCAAGTAAGCCTTGACGAGGTTCTCAGCCATAATGATGGTGATAGGCTCGCCATTATATAGATTGTATGTCTCAACCGAAACGTAGTCAATCTTCGGACCAACGCAGAGCGCAACGTTCGAAGGCAATGTCCACGGAGTTGTAGTCCATGCCACGAAGTAAGGCTTGCCCCACTTTGTCCACTCTTCCTTCGGGTCGCGGATGAGGAACTGCACGGTAGCGGTCAGGTCCTTCACGTCGCGATAGCAACCAGGCTGGTTGAGCTCATGCGACGACAGTCCGGTACCTGCGCCCGGCGAGTACGGCTGAATGGTGTAGCCCTTGTAGAGCAGGCCTTTGTTGTAGAGCTGCTTGAGGAGCCACCACAGAGTCTCAATATACTTGTTGTCGTATGTGATGTACGGATGGTCGAGGTCGACGAAATAGCCCATCTCCTCGGTCAGTTTGCGCCACTCGGCTGTAAACATCATCACATTCTCACGACACTTATGGTTGTATTCCTCGGTAGAGATATACTTCTCCGAAGCCTTGTTGTCGATATCCTTCTTTGTGATACCAAGCTCCTTCTCTACGCCAAGCTCTACGGGGAGTCCGTGTGTGTCCCATCCCGCCTTGCGGTGAACCTGGAATCCCTGCATGGTCTTATAGCGATTGAATGTGTCCTTAATGGCGCGTGCCAGAACGTGGTGAATGCCCGGATGACCGTTGGCTGAGGGAGGTCCCTCAAAGAATACGAACTGCGGACAGCCTTCGCGCTCGTCGATAGACTTGTGGAAGACGTCGTCAGCCATCCACTTGTCCAAAACTTCCTTGTTGGTTTCTACAAGATTGAAACCCTTGTGTTCAACAAACTTGTTTGACATTTTGTATTTAACGTTTTGTATTTATTTTCCTCAGAAATGTTATAACGGATGCAAAGTTAATGAAAAATGAGGATATACGTGCGATATTGAATGTAAAAATCTTGCCACTTTGCCTTAATAGTCGTATTTTTGCGGTCAACAATCAAATCGGTTACCTATGAACATTGAAGAAGTCAGATATTTTGCGTTGTCATTACCTGGGGTGACAGAAGACCAGCCCTTTGGCGACGACAACATAACATTCCGTGTCGAGGGCAAGATTTTCATGTGCCTTTGGCTTGGAGGGGGCAAATATAACATCGACGAAACGATGCTGAGATTTGCCTGCAAGCTCGCTCCCGAACGAAACGAGGAGCTGCGCGAGCTATATTCAGCCGTCACGCCTGCGTTCCATTGGAACAAGACTCATTGGAGCGACGTGTTTTTCGAGCAATTGGATACAGACGTTGTCGAGTCCATCATACGAGAGTCGTACGGAGTGATTGTCAGTAAGTTGCCAAAATCCGTTAGAGTAAAATACCAATCATGCAACAGCAATTTGTAGAGACCATAAAGATAGCAAACGGCAAGCCTTCTAACCTGCCTTATCACCAGGCAAGGATGGAGCGTACCATACGCCATTTCTTCCCAAATCTTGCCCTTCGGTCCATGCCTTGTCTGGAGAAGTTGATAGCAGCCAGCGACGATATGGCGCTTGTCAAGGCTCGTGTAGTATATGGCGCAGACGGAGTGGAGCTTATAGAATACGCCCCCTACTCCATGCGAACAATCAGCTCTTTGCAGGTGGTCTGCGACGACACAATCAGCTACAGCTACAAGAGTTGCGACCGCTCTCAGCTCAACGCTCTGGCAGCCAAGAAAGGCGACTGCGACGAAATCATAATTGTCAAAAACAATCTTCTTACGGACACATCCTTCACCAATCTTGCCATATCCGACGGCAACTGCTGGCTTACTCCACGTCAGCCCCTACTCCTTGGCACCCGACGAGCCAGTCTCTTGGATCAAGGACTCATCAAGGAGGCTGACATTACCGCATACGACCTGAAACGGGCAGAACGCGTAAGGCTGTTTAATGCCATGATAGATTTCGGAGAGAGAGAGGTTGATGCCAAGAATATAAGATGGTAATGGTTTTAGATTTCACTTTTGTGCTTGTCAAATACTATCCAGTACAGCACGGGCAGAATGGTGGCTATGAGCACCATCGAGATGAGCGTACCGAAGAATATGACGGCTCCCATGGGCGACCATAGCGTGTTGTTCTCTATCATCATAGGCAATACGCCTACTGAAGCGGCTGCCGATGTGAGGAAGATAGGGCGCATACGACGTTCGCCAGCCTGGAAGGCGGCCTCTCTTACAGAGAGTCCCTTGTCGCGACGGAGTTCCTCGGCATAATCGAGCATTATGATGCCGTTTCTCACCAGAATACCCATTAGGCTCACCACGCCCAAGATACAGGTAAGACTCACGTCAAAGCCCGTAACAAGGAGTCCTATAGCAGCTCCGAATATGCAGAGCGACATGGAGGACAGATTGACCAAAGCCAGACTGATGCGCTTGAAATGGAAGAGCAGAATGAAGAATATTATCAATACCGCTATCATCACGCCTGAGGTGACCTGTGGCATGGTTTCGGCATCCTTCTCTGCCATTCCGCCAATATTCCAGTCAAGGTCGGTATCGAGCTGTAGTTTCGAAACTTCCTGCTTCAGCTCGTTTGCCAATTTGTTGGCATTATAGCCTCTCAACGGTTCGCCTATGACGGAGATGGTGCGCACACCATTTCGACGTACTATGCTGCCATCGTGCCAGTCGGGCGAAATCTTTGCCAACTGGCGGAGTGGAACGCTTGAGGTTCCGCCCATAACGGGTATGTATTCGTTGGCAAGGTTGCTGTCATTCTCCGATTTCAGCACCATCTTTACCGGATAATCGCCCTCCCATAGAGTTGACATCGGGATGCCATCGCCAAAATGAATGGCAAGGTCGGCAGAGAGTAGGGTCTTGTTCACACCCAACCGGTTTGCCTCTGTAGCATCAGGAGTTACTCTTATGCCCGGCAAAGGCTCCTCGTAGTTGGTGCGAATCAGATTTATTCCTTCTATATTGTGCATGCAGGCAGCAATCTTCTTGGCTGCGGCTTTCAAATCGCTTATGCTGTCGCCACTCACTCTTACTTCTATTGGGTAAGTGGCGTTGTTGTAATCCATCTGCTTGAAGCGTATGTAGCAGTCGGGGAAGTAGTTGGAGTAGCGGTCGGCATAACGGTCGAGCACATCTTCGGTAGCATCATTATCCACAGTATTCACGATGAACTGCGCAAAGTTGGAACCGCCTATCTGCGGAGCATAGGTGGTATGGAAACGGGGCGAACCCTGACCTATAAATGTGGTTACGGCTGTCACCTGCGGGTCGTGCTGCAAGATGTGGGCCATCGAATCAGCCACTTGTGCCGTCTTCTCTGCGGTAGTTCCATTGGGAAGATAGAACTCCACGGCAAACTGGTTTCTTTCGGCAATAGGCATCATTCGTTGCGGAAGCTTTACGAAGATAATGGCTCCTATGCCCACCAGGGCAACACCCACGACAAGAGTGGTGCGAGGAAAGGCGAAACAACGTTTCAGCAGCCATGTATAGCCCGTCTGCAGATAGTCGAGCGGCTTCTTACGGGCGTTGGGCTTAGGCTTGCTGCTTATGCCCTCATGAATCACCATATATTGCATATAAGGCGTTAGCAGCAACGAGACCGTAAGCGAGATGCTCAGAATGATGAACATGGCCCATGGGAACGACTTCACGAAATCGCCCATGTCGCCATGCATGGTGAAGAGGAAGGGAAAGAAGGTGAGCGAGATGCTGAGCGTAGCCGAGAGCACGGACAGGAAGAACTCTCGTGGGGCAGCTATGGCTGCATGCCAGCGCGACATTCCGTGTCCCAACTTCTCCATATAATTGTCTATTATCACCACAGAATCATCCACAACCATACCCAAGGTCACGATTAGGGCAGCCAGGGTGACGGTATTCAGTTCCATACCGAAAATAAAGAATATTCCTACTGAGGAGAATATGGTGATAGGTATGCTTAGGGCTGAAACCTCTGCCACACGACGCGGCATGAGCAGGATGACCACTACGATGACAGATATTACAGATATGAGCAATTCACGCAGGAAGTTGATAACAGACTCGCTTACCACCTTGCTCTGGTCGGTAATGGTATTGATGTGTACGTCGTCGGGCAGAGTCTGCTCAAACGTCTCCATAGCCTTGTGCACGTCTCTACCCATCTTCACTATGTCGTTGCCCGGTCGCATCTCAATGGAAAGGAGCACGCATTTGTTGCCGTTACTCTTGATGTATTTGCTCAGCTTTGGATATTCTCTTTTTATCGAGGCAATATCCTTCAGGCGCACGATGTTGCCTTTCGTGTCGGAATAGACTATCTGTTCTGCCAC
>JAIJMN010000147.1:0-5931 GCA_022735715.1 Prevotella sp. | reverse complement strand
ACGCTCAACAATATTCATGCTCTTGTCGACATCGATCCCGAACGTGCCAAGACGTCGATTGTCGAGCTGTCGAAGCTGATGCGATACGTATTGTATGAGGGAAACAACAGGCTCACACCACTCTCGCGCGAAGTTCAGTTTCTGCGCAATTACGTTCAGCTTATGTCCATGCGCTATACGGGCAACGTGAGCATCAGTCTTGATGTGCCTGAAGTATTACCCGACAGCATGCTGCCGCCTCTGCTGCTCGTCATCTTTGTAGAGAACGCCTTCAAGCATGGCATAAGCTATCGCACCAAGTCGTTCGTTGAGATAAGCTTGCAGCCTCATGGCGACCGCCTGTTGTTCAGCTGTCGCAACAGTCGTCAGCAAAAGCCACAGGACGAAAACATGAAGGGTGGCGTCGGTCTGAGCAACGTGCGCCGCCGACTCGACCTGCTCTTCCCCGGCAATTACACATTAGACATAAAGGAACAAGAAGACACGTACACCGTACATCTGGACATACCGCTTACCAATTGACAAGCTTATAGCCAAACATTCAAATTAGTGACAATGATAAAGACTCTCGTTATCGACGACGAGCCGCTCGCATTGCAGCAGCTCGCAGCCTACGTCAGGAAGATACCTTTTCTCGACCTTGTAGCCGAATGTCAAAGCGCCATCGAGGCACGCGACATAATAAACAATGAAAGAATTGACGCCATCTTTGTCGATATCAATATGCCCGACATGAATGGCATGGACTTTGTGCGCTCGCTGGCAGCGCCTCCGCTCGTGGTTTTCACTACTGCATATTCCGAATATGCGGTGGACGGATTCAAGGTGGATGCCGTCGACTATCTGCTTAAGCCCTTCGGACTCGACGACTTCAAGCGTGCAGCCATGCGCGTGAAGCATTGGTTCGAACTCGAAAATCCTACAACTGCCGAGCCTATCGACAATAATGCAGCTGTCAATGCAGCCCCGTCGGTATCTGACGCAAGTTCTGCCGTTCACAGTGGAGTATCTTCTGACGACGAGTCGATATTCCTCAAGACCGAGCATCGTGTAGTTCGGGTCAACATTGCCGACATACGCTACATTGAGGGAATGTCCGAATATCTGAAGGTTCACATCAGTGGCCAGCGCCCCATAATCATGCTGTTCAGTATGAAGAAAATGGAAGAGCGGTTGCCCAGCCACTTCCTGCGCATACACCGCTCGTATATTGTCAATATGAGGCGTGTACAGGAAGTGACCAAGAACCGCATCGTAATGGATTCCGACACCTATCTGCCCATAGGCGATATGTATAAGGAACCGCTTTCGGCTTATCTCGCCGACAAATACTTCGGACGCTAAGGCCTCAGCACGGCACCTTCCTGACGCTTTCCGTCCATCATTATCTTCAGCGGGCGGGCAAAACGCACTACGCGCACATGTTCGGTCTCCATCACCGAAGGCATTGCGTCGAGCTCGCTCTTGCAGAAGAATCCTTCACCACGGTTCTCGTCGATGGTGAAGTAGCCCACGCCAAATGACGTGAGGTTCTGAAAGAAGTGCGTTCCTTGACTCGGGTCGACACGATAGTTCTTCAGAGCCACTTCCACTATTACACGTGCTGCCGATATGTGGGGCCACTTTACGGGTATTCCGAGCCATGAGTCGCTCGAACCCCAGCGTCCCGGTCCTACAAGTACGTAGTTTGCGCCGTTGTCAAGATACGTTTTGTTTATCTTTTCAATCTCGCGTGCTATCGTAGGATTGTCCGATGCCGTGAAGCGGTCGTCGGTTTTCACATATACTATATCCGTAACATCTTCCGTAACGCCGTGTCCCAGCGAGTTGTGCGAGCGCAGAATGCAGTCGGCATCGGGCACGGCTGCCACGTCTTCGTCAAGCATTTGCTTGGAGTCGACAATCGGTCGTATCTGCAACAGATACAGCGCTCCTGTGCGGTCTTGGTTGATGTTGCATGCGAACTCTATTTCTACGGGTCGTCGCATCGACTCCGCTCCATACTTCATCGACAACTGCAACAGTCGCGGCAGAGGAAAAACGTCGTGCTGCAACACCGAGGCGAAGGTTATAACCTTGCGTCCGCCGTCGTATATTCCGTCGCGTATCACCTGGTCGTATGGGTCGTAGGTCGAGGCGATGTAGTTGAGCGAGTTGTCTCGTTCGGCCTCCTTCACCTTAAGGTTGAGTATGTTGAATCCGTCGTCCACCTTGAAGTCGTTGCCCACGTGGCGAGTGTCCAGGGCATAAAATCGTGTCTGCGTCTCGCGTAGGGCCGTGTCCAGCTCGCTGGTCTGCAATATCTGGTTGGGATGATAGGGCGAAACGCGCAGCGTCTGACCTCCGTCCACAATGTATTTGCCCAGTCCCAGTGCCAGCGATGCTATGCCGTCTTCGGCACGTTCGTCACCGATAGGGTAGTAGTTGAGCGATCGCAGCACACCCGATATGTTGGGATAGTAGCGTCCGTCATACTGCTTGCCCACCACTTCTTGCAGAATCACAGCCATCTTCTCCTGGTCTATCACGTTGCTCGTAGCCGTCATGTACGCCTTCGAATCCTTATAGTATACCGATGCGTACACGCCCTTGATGGCACACGCCAACATCTCGAGCATGGCATATTTGTCCTCAAGATACGGAATCATATATGTGGAGTATATTCCTGCAAAGGGCTGATAGTGGGCGTCCTCCAACAGCGAGCTCGAACGTATGGCAATAGGACTCTTCACCGCCTCAAAGAAGGTGAAGAAGTCGGCTATCAGCGAGTCGGGCAACTGTGCGTGCAGGAAGTGGTGCAGTATCTCGTCGTCCGAAGCGTCGCTCAGGGCTATCTGATACAGGTTGTTCTGCTCCATGAATTGGTCGAACACGTCGGTGCAGAGTACCACGGTCTTGGGTATCTGCACGCTCGCTCCGGCAAACGTATTGAAGTCGGGATGAGTCTTGATGATGTTGTCGAGGAATGCCAGACCACGACCTTTGCCTCCCAACGAGCCTTCGCCTATGCGTGCAAAGTGCGAGTAGGCGTCAAACTTCATGCGGTCGAACACAGCCACTACGCCCAGATTCTTCATGTGGCGGTATTGCACGATGGCGTCGAAGATGATTTCGCGGTGGGCAGTAATGTCCTTCAGACGCTCCCATGTAATCTTCTTCAGATACTCCGATACGGGGAAAATGGCTCTTGCCGAAAGCCAACGGCTCATGTGATTGCGCGAGATATGATAGAGCATCGAGTCGTCTGGAATCTTGAAGATGTTGTCTTGCAGTTCCTTCAGCGAGTGTATGCGCATTATCTCAGCCTTTGTCTTGGGGTCGCGGAAGATGAAGTCGCCGAATCCCATGTGTTCTTCCATAATGGCACGCAGGTCGATTGACATCTTCTTCGAGTTCTTGTCGACAAACCGGAAGCCCTCTGCTTCCGCCTTTTCGCGGTTGGCACTCTCCGTACTTTCCACTATTAGCGGCAGATAAGGGTTGTCTTTGTGAATGTTTCGCAGCAGTTTCAATCCTGCCTCACTGTCCTTCACGCCGTCAATAGGAAAGCGCACGTCGCTTATAACGCCCAGAACGTTGTCCGAATATTTGCTGTATAGCGCCATTGCTTCCTCGTAGTTGCGTGCTAGCACCACCTTGGGTCGTCCGCGCATACGCAGCGTTGCGGCATGTCGGTTGAGTGCTTCGGTAGAGAATCGTTTGCTTTGTGCGAGTATATAATTATATAGGTTGGGGAGTATTGAGCTGTAGAAGCGTATGCTGTCTTCTACAAGCAGCAGCATCTGGACATTGCCTTCCTGGATATCGTGGTCAAGATTCATCTTGTCCTCGATAAGTTTTATAATAGACAGGATGAGGTTTGTATTGCCGAGCCAGCAGAAAACGTAGTCGAATATCGACAGGTCTTCGTTCTCCATGCGCTTCGTTATGCCGTGCGAGAAAGGCGTAAGCACCACGCAGTGAATCTTTGGAAATCCCGCCTTTATGTCGCGCGCCACCGAGAAGGCATCGTTGTCGGCATTGCCAGGCATACATATCACGAGGTCGATGTTCATGGTGCGCAGCACCTGATAGGCTTCCTCCGATGTGCTCACCTGCGTGAACGTAGGCGGATAGCGCAGTCCCAACTCAACGTATTCGTTGTATATTTTCTCTTCAACACGTCCGTCGTCTTCAAGCATGAAGGCGTCGTAGGGATTGGCAACGATTAGTACGTTGTATATGCGTCGCATCATAAGATTCACGAACGTCACATCTTTCAGGATAAACTTGCTGTATTCTTGCGGTATCATAGATTTAGTTTCCTCCTATTATCTTTTTTAGGTGTTTAACAATACAAATTTACACATTTAATTATAAAATCAGTAATTTTGCACTGACAAACATTTAATTAGCTTTACACATATAGGTTTATGACACGTATATTGATTGTTGAGGACGACATTGCTTTCGGAACAATGATGCAGACATGGCTTAAGAAGAAGGGATTCGATGTGGACAAAGCCACATCGGTAGGCGCTGCTGTGCGCCTCATCGAGAACAAGCATGCCTACAATCTTGTGCTCAGCGACCTCCGTTTGCCCGACCGCGACGGACTGGAACTGCTTGCATGGATGCACAAGAACAGTATGCCAATCCCCTTCATCGTCATGACCAACTATGCCGAAGTGCAAAATGCAGTGTTGGCTATGAAGTCTGGTGCTGCCGATTATATCGCCAAACCCATTCAGCCAGACATCCTTCTGAGCAAGATTAAGGATGCGTTGCAGAATGCAGATAATGCAACGGCTGCAATAACGTCGCAACAAACAACATCAAATCATACCATCTCAACACTTCAACAAAACAACACCACCTCAACACCTCACCACAACAACATCACAAAATATATCGAAGGAAACAGCGACGCGTCCCGCCAGCTATACAGCTACGTCAGTCTTGTCGCGCCAACGCCTATGTCTGTGCTCATTCTCGGAGCCTCTGGCACTGGCAAGGAATACGTAGCTCGTCGCATACACGAGCAGAGCCAGCGTGCCGGCAAGCCCTTTGTGGCACTCGACTGTGGCGCCATACCGCGCGATGTGGCTGCATCTGAATTCTTCGGACACAAGAAGGGCGCCTTCACAGGAGCCGATACTGACAAGCGTGGAGCCTTCGAGGCTGCCAATGGCGGAACTTTGTTTCTCGATGAGGTGGGCAATCTGAGCTACGATGTACAAGTACAGCTGTTGAGAGCACTACAGGAGCGTCGCATACGTCCGTTGGGTGGAACCGAGGAGCGTCCCATCGATATCCGTCTTGTGGCTGCAACCAACGAGAATCTGGAGCAGGCTGTAGCCGAAGGACGTTTCCGTGAGGACCTGTATCATCGTCTTAGCGAGTTCACTATATACATGCCTCAACTCTCAGAGCGTGGCACCGACCTCTATCTTTTTGCCGACCTGTTCGTACGTCTTGCCAATGAAGACCTCTCACGCCATGTTGAAGGCTTCGACGCACGAGCCGCCGAGATGCTCGCTTCGCACACTTGGCCAGGCAATCTACGCGAACTCAACAACGTCGTCAAGCGTGCTGTGCTCATGGCTCGCGGCTCATACATTACGCAAGAGGAGCTGTCTGCCGCTATGGGGCCAATCCGTCAGGAACCCATTACCGCCCTTCATGATGCCGATGCCGAACGCCAGCACATCCTCAATGTACTACAGCAGTGTGGTGGAAACAAGTCGAAAGCGGCAAGAATGTTAGGAATCGACCGCAAGACGTTATATAACAAGTTGGGGTAATCCACACTTACGCTGTGGAATAATTCCACAACTGTTCCCCACTTTCCACACATTTCCACAATGCCACAATTTTGTTGAATTTCTTTTTATTTGTTGATTATCAATACATTATGCAACGGTCGTGTCTTTTTGGCACGCCCGTTGCATT
>JAIJMN010000146.1:0-5943 GCA_022735715.1 Prevotella sp. | reverse complement strand
CTTCTTAACGGTCTGACCTGCCCATGTGAACGAGCCGAATACAGCCAGACGATGGTTCTTGATACCACGTTCGGCTATCTCGTCGATGAGCGCCTGCATCTGCGGATAGATACCGTTGTTGTAGGTAGGAGCTCCGAGCACGAGAGTGTCGTACTTGAAGATGTCGCTCAGGATGTAGGAATGGTCGGAGCGCGACACGTCGTGCATGACGATATTGTGTACTCCTGCCTGGGCAGCTGCACGTGCAATGACCTCGGCGGCACGCTCTGTGTTGCCGTACATAGAGCCGTAGCAGATTACAACTCCACGATCCGTGGCATATCGGCTCATTCGGTCGTAGGCCTCAATGACGCGTGTTATGTGCTCGTGCCAAACGGGTCCGTGAGTAGAACATATGTAGTCGATCTTTACGCCGGCAAGCTTCTTGAGCGCCTGCTGAACCGGAACGCCATACTTGCCCACAATGTTTGAATAATAGCGGCGCATCTCGTCCCAGTAGATGTCGCAATTCATGTCGGCATCAACGAACGCTCCTGCGAGCGCACCGAAGCATCCGAAGGCGTCGCCCGAGAACAGTACGTTGGCTGTCTGGTCGAGTGTTGCCATCGTTTCGGGCCAATGCACCATAGGAATCATGGTGAACGAGAGCGTGTGCTTGCCGAGCTGGAGCGTGTCTCCGTTAGAAACCTCCACGATATCGTCTCCCGTACCAACGTTGTAGTATCCGCGCACCATGTCGAAGGTCTTCTTGTTGCCTACGATGCGTGCCTCGGGATAGTACTTCTTGATGAGTGGCAGGGAGCCGCTATGGTCGGGTTCGACGTGGTTGACGATGATGTAGTCAATCTTGCGGTCGCCGATTACGGAGCGTATATTGGCAAGAAACTGCGGGAAGAAGTCTACCTCAACAGTATCGATGAGCGCCACCTTCTCGTCGTCGATTATGTACGAGTTGTACGAAACGCCGTAGGGCAGCGGCCAAAGTCCCTCGAAAATGTCCTTATGACGGTCGTTCACGCCGACATAATGTATTGATGATGTAATTTCTGTATTCATATTTATATGTATATTTTGGTTGTTAAAACGCTGTAGTGTGGCAACTGTCGGGCAGCCTACTGTTGCAGACTCTTGCCGTAGTCTACTGAGATGTAGTTGTAGATGTCCTTGCAGCAGTCGGCAGAGAAGGCCGAGGCGCAGGCTATGAGTTTGTCCCAGGTATCCTCGTCGAGTCCGCGCTCGAGGTCGTCGCGAGTCACTCCGTACTTGATTAGTCCGTAGATGAATCCGGCGTTGAAGTTGTCGCCGGCTCCGATAGTGCTCACGGTCTGGGTCTGCGGCATCGGGTATTGCTTGTGGAAGCCTCTGTCTGCCATCACGGTTACGGGTTCGGGACCATTGGTATAGACCAGTCGCGGACAGTAGAACGACGTTTCGGCACGATATACACGTTCGGCTGTGTCCTTCTTATATAATATGGTGAAGTCCTCGCGCGAGCCTCTGACGATATCTGCATATTCAAGGTTGTCTATCAGATTGGGCGTTATCTTCATCACGTCGTTCTGGTGTGCGGGGCGATAGTTGACATCGTAGTAGATGATGGCGCCCCGCTGTCGAGCCAGTTCGAGCAGTCCTGACACCTGCGGACGCAGAGTAGGGTTGACGGCATAGTACGATCCGAACACAACTACGTCGTCGCGGTTGATGTCAGGATAAGTAAAGTCCATGTGATCGTGCCGTTGTTCGCGATAGAAGATGTAGTCGGCGTTGTTAGAGTCGTCGAGAAAGGCGAGCGAAACGGGCGACTTGGAGTCGGGATAGACATTGACGCTTGCCGTGTCTACGTTGTTCTGCTTCAGGAACTGGCGCACGTACTCGCCCACTCTGTCGCTTCCGGTTTCGGATATGAATGTGGCGTTGACTCCGGCACGTCCCAACGAGATTATCCCGTTGAACGTTGAGCCTCCCGGCACGGCCTCAATCGGTTTGCCGTCCTTGAAGATGATGTCGAGCATCGTCTCGCCTATACCTATTACTTTACGCATTTTTCAATTGTATTTTACTGAGGATTGTCCTTTTATCTTTACGGGTGCATGGCGAGGGCGCGGTTTTCTGCCGCCTCCATTATTTCGCGTTCGCCCGGACCTTTGTCGTTGATGCCGCACAGGTGTAGGATGCCGTGGATGATGACGCGTCGCAGCTCGTCGTCATACTGCTTGCCGAACTGCTCGGCATTGGTCCGAACGGTATCGAGCGAGATGACGATGTCGCCGCTCACTATGCCCGGTTCGTCGTAGTCGAATGTTATGACATCGGTGTAATAGTCGTGTCCGAGATACTCGTTGTTCACTTCGAGTATCTTCTCGTCGTCTACGAACATGTAGCCCACTTCACCTACCTTGTAGCCGTATGTTGCTGCCACGGCACGTATCCACGCTGTAGTCTCACGCTTCTTTATCTTCGGCATCTTCACGCCGTCTACGTTGTATGTTATCATTTTTTGAATTTTGAATTTTGAATTTTGAATTGTTGCCGTTGGCAATTTTGAGTTGTGAGTTTTGAATTTTGAATTATTCTCGGCGGCTCCTGCTATTTGGAATTATTCAATTTTGAGTTTTGAGTTTTGGATTTTCGAGTTTTGGATTTTTCAATTTTGAGTATTGGAATTATTCAAAACTCAAAATTCAAAAACTCAAAATTGCCGCAGGCAACAATTCAAAACTCAAAATTCTGCCCCGCAGGGCAGAAACTCTCCGCAGTCATGGCCGAAATGCGTGAGCTCGCGCACCACGGTCGATGAGATGCTGTCCAATCCCGGCTCGGCAAACAGAACGATTGTCTCTATGCCGGTGAGCCTTCGGTTGATGTCCGCCTGCTCGCGTTCGAACTCAAAGTCGCGCACCGAGCGCACACCTTTCACTACGAACTGCGCCCCGAGGCGCTTGGCGAAGTCGACCGTCAGGTCGCTGTATTGCTCCACGCTGATACGTGGCTCGTCGCGATATAGCGAGCGTATGGCCTCAACGCGCTCGTCGGCGCTGAGCATATAGCGCTTGCTCTGGTTCACGCCTACGCCTATCACAAGATGGTCGAACAAGGCAAGGGCGCGGCGCACGACGGAGTCATGGCCTATGGTGAACGGGTCGAACGACCCTACGAATATTCCTGTACGTTTCATCGTAGTTGTTTTGTTTGCAAAAGTAATGTTTTTTTGAGAAAACACGTAGCTTTTTCATTTTTTTGTCTTATGCGTCAGCATAAGTATATGGTCGCCGTCGGAGGTGGTGGTGGCGAAGATGTAGGTGTCGCCGCCGTCGGAGAGCTTCAGTCGCTTGCGCAGTTCGGCCACGGACAGGGGGAAGTTGCGCACGGCGATGTTGGCCTGCTTCATGCCGGAGAGGGTCTGGCGGAGCTGCCGCTTGTTCATCGTGGTGACGGCATCGATGGCAAACGAACGGCCGGGGAAGCCGTCTATCTCACGGTCGGAAAGGAACAGATGGCTGTTGCGACTTATTGCACTAATGCCGTAGGCTCGAGCTATCTCGTCAAAACAGCCTGCCTTCATCACGGAAGCGTTGGGCTCGAAGAGGAATTTTGAGTTTTGAATTTTGAGTTTTGAATTGTTGCCTGCGGCAATTTTGAATTGTGAATTGTTGCTGTTGGCAATTTTGAGTTGTTGCCGGTGGCAATTTTGAATTTTGAGTTTTGAATTGTGAATTGGTCGGCTGCGCCGATGTTGAATTTTCCAATTGTGAATTATTCTCCACCATTTCTTCTTGGGCATTTGTGGCGATGCTATATACAAATTCGCTGCGCGGATACTGACCCTCTGAGTCGGGGCGTGACTGAATGTCTACGCAGAACACCTGCACTTCCGGCTTGCCGTCGGGAGCCAATACGAGCAGCAGTTCCTTGCACTCGCCGTCTGCCGACACTATGTGCACCTCGCGAACCTTGCCGTCGAGGTCGACGATTGCCTTGTGCCAGTCGAGCATGGGCGAGAGCTTCAGCATCACAAACTGCGACTTCTGCATCAGACTGGGCAGGAGCTGGCACACGTCGGGGGTGCAGTCGGCTATCAGCACGGTCTTGGCGCCATGCTCGTCGCGGCGTGCCGGGTCGAGGAATACCATGGTCTGAGGCTCCAGCTGCTCCAGCACAGCCTCAGCTTCGGCACACTTCACCTGGGCGTTCCGGATGCCCAGACGGGGCAGATTGGCACCCACAACTTCGCAAAGCGAGGCGTTACGCTCTACGTATGTGGCATAGTCGAAACAGCGCGAAGTGAACGAGAAGTCCACTCCGAATCCTCCCGTGAGGTCGACCATGCTTGTTCGGGATGCGTTCGGGATGCGTTCGGCCCACCGACGTGCCACTTGCTGCTTGTAACGCGCCGTAGGTTCCGACGAACATTGCTCCATGTTGAGGTGCGGAGGATATACCACTCCGTCGCACGCAGCCCATGAGGGCAGCTTGCGCAGCGCCGTCTGCCAACCCTGAATCTGATTCAAGGCGTAGGGCATGTCTACATCGGGATAGCGCGAGGCCTGAAGGGCAAGCTTGCGGGGGTCGGCCTGGCGAAACTGTTTTACAAACTCGGATGTTGTCATATATCTATGGTCTACGTTGTCGTCATGCGTATTTTGCGCCATTATTATCGACTGAAAATCAGCGCTTTACACTATGGCTTTGCAAAAGGGGTCCTTTTGCGTTTTAAAAGGAGTCCTTTTAGAGTATAAAAGGAGTCCTTTTGGCTTGCAAAACGAATCCTTTTGGAGTGCAAAAGGACTACATTTTTCAGAGTGGCAAAATCCAGCTGGTTTTCAGCCATAATTATATTACAAAGATACAAAAAAATGTTCGATTTTGGTCTTTTAACGAACATTTTGCAAGAGTGGAATAAAAATGTGAATAAAACTCTTTGCCAATCAACTAAAATCAGATAACTTTGCCAATATCAAACTAAAAAACATCTTATGAATCCTATCGTTGACTTAAAAACCCTACCCCAAAGACTGCGCTCGTTAGGCAAGCGCGTCATTGTAGCCGTTGCATCGCCTGCCGACGCACACACCGAAGAGGTGATTGAACGAAGCGTCTGCGAAGGTTTTGCAGACTTCATCCTTACCGCTGTCGAGGGCAAACAAGACATAGCCGAACAACTCGCTGCACGCCATCCACAACAAATCAAGATCATCAAAGCCTCTGACGACGACGACGCAGCACGCAAAGCCGTGCTCGAAGTGCGCGAAGCACGCGCCGACGTACTCATGAAGGGCTCGCTAAATACCGACAACCTGCTGCGCGCCGTGCTCAACAAGGAGCATGGAATACTCGTCAAGGGCAGCGTGCTGACGCATATCGCCGTGGCAGAGATTCCGGGCATGAACCGACTCATGCTCTTCTCTGATGCAGCCGTCATCCCCTTCCCCACCACCGAACAGCTCGATGCCGTCATAACGTACACCACCCGAACGTGGCGAAGCCTCACCGGAGGTTCATGTCCGCGCGTTGCGCTGACACATTGCACCGAAAAGACAAGCGAAAAGTTCCCCATCACCATCGCCTACCAAGCCATAAAGCAATACGCCCAGGAAGGAAAATACGGCGAAGTGTGCGTTGACGGACCTATGGATGTCAAGACTGCATGCGACGCCGAGAGCGGAGCCATCAAGGGAATTAGCTCGCCCGTGGTGGGAAATGCCGACATCCTGATTTTCCCCGACATCGAAGCAGGCAACACTTTCTACAAAACCATCACCTTCTTTGCCAACGCTACCGTGGCTGGAATGCTCGACGGAACTACCGCTCCGGTCGTAGTGACCTCACGAGCCGACTCTGCCGACTCCAAGTTCTACTCGCTTGCCGTGGCTTGCATAAGAAGCCTCACCCCCAACCCCTCCCCCGTAGGGAGGGGAGTGAAATGATTATTAACAACAAAAAAAT
>JAIJMN010000145.1:0-6031 GCA_022735715.1 Prevotella sp. | reverse complement strand
CTTGTTAGTGGGGTGGACGTGACAGCCTCCAACGGCATACAACTCACCCAGGATGCCTTGACCCACGAAATCGGAAGTATAGGCAATCCCTTCGTGGCTGTGATGATATGGCTCTTTGCATTCAGCAGCATCATCGGCAACTACTATTATGGTGAGACCAATGTCAGATACATCAAGGATACAAAGCTTGGCGTGTTTGTCTATCGTCTTGCCGTAGCGGCTATGGTGATGACGGGAGCCGTGGTGTCGCTTGATTTTGCATGGAGCCTTGCCGACATCACGATGGCGCTTCTCACCATCTGCAATCTTGTGGCAATAGTCATGCTCTCGCGCCAAGCCGTTTTCTTGCTGCAGGACTATCGCCAACAGAAGAAGGAAGGCAAGAATCCTGTGTTCAGCAAGGACAAGATGCCGGAGATTGCAGACAAGCTTGAGGCGTGGTAATGTTTTTTACCTCTCGTACAGCTCTGTATTACTTGATAATTTCTCTTACGAAATGTGGGTTGTTTGCATCGCCTAATTGCGGAGCGTATTCGAAGTCCTCGTAGCTGAAAGCAGAAAGTTCCTCGGGAGAGACAAGGCTGTTGTTCAGAACGAAGCGTACCATTGCTCCGCGGCACGACTTAGCCCATACAGCCTGCATCTTCAGTCTGCCGTCTTTCTGCCGCACAAAGAAGAGAGGTTGCACGACCGTCACTTCCTTGCAGACCCTCTTCCAGTCGAACAGATGCTCATATTCCTCTGTGGAGAGATGCAGGAGGATGCCGTCGTCTGCCTTGACGCTATCTATTAGCACGTCTGTCAGCCGGTCTTTCCAGAACTGGTTGATGGGCTTGTCGTTTGTGGCTTCAAGCGTGACGCAATGTTCCATACGATAGGGTACGATGCCGTCCATAGGGCGAAGCAGACCATATAGGAAACACGTTATCCAAAGATGCTTCTGGGCGTACTTCAATGCCTCGTCGCTCAAGGTGTCGGCACGTAGATGCTTGTATGCCTGACCGTTGTAGGCAAGTAGGGCTGGCATCTTCTCGGCTGCCATAAAGTTCTGATAACGTATCCAGTTTTCAGCCGCTATCTTCTTGCTGCAATCCAGCTGCCGAGCTAAATCCTCTACGTCCATCCTTGCCATTTCCGCAGCCAAGGTGTCTGCCACGCTCTGGAAGAGTGGGGTAGAAACAGCCTTCCTGTCCGTCTTGCCGAACATTATCTTGGCGTTTGCTAATAATATCTGCATGTTGTATTTTTGCTTGTAATTTTCAATCACTAAATACATCTCGTATTATAGAGGTAATTCCAGACTTCTTGAGCAGGTCTTTTCAATCTGATGATGGGATCAATGAAATATAACTTTCCATCTTCATCGCAAAGTACATTGTCACTAAGGTTCGAAATATCCGTAATTGCCAAGTATTCATTCCCATAGAAATATTTGTCTTCCTTTGATAATCCCAATACATTTCGAAGATAATCATCTATCATATTTTGGGTAGGAACCCTAAACATTGAAGATATGTTCTTTTGCTGCAAGACGATTCTGATACCTTTAATGTCTTCAGATATTCCTATGAACCGGTATCTTGTATTAGGAAACAATATGTTGTGTATCAGATGCTCATATATAATATCCTCTGGATGAGTCTGTTTCAAAGGAGCCTTGGAAAATGGAGATTTCATCTTTGTGAAGACACTTCCGTCCTTGCTCAAAAAGACAACACTCTCTCCTGTTGGAATCATTCGTCGATTGCCGAATTTATCCCAATCAGCCTTATCTATGTATAAGTTGTTCTCTTTGGCAATACTGATCAACCTATTACATTCCTCTTCCTCAGCAGTTCGCGAGCTTTGCCTGTTATTTCCATATCGTTGAGTGGATATCCCAGTCTCAAACACTCGAATATCGCTTCGGTCGCTATCTGCCTGTACTTTTTGCTCACGTTCATAAGATATTGAAGAGCTGTTTGACCGCTTACCAAATATATAGTTGATAATTTTTCTTCCATAATTCTCCATTCTAATGATTTTTTTGCAAAAATACACCATTTATTCCGAAATAACCAGCTTTTAGCGATATTTATCATATAAGAGTGAATACGCTATTATTTTAGGTTCAATACCCGCAGATATTCCTTCTACTTGGGCGAGATTCTGTAACTCTCGAAGGCATTTAGGATAGTGAGTACGCTCATTATGACTGTAGAACGGTCTGATTTGGCTTCGGGATGCGTTCGGAATGCGTTCGGGACATACTACTTAAGTGGGCAGATAAGGCTGGAATTGCATCGGAAAGCGAGGCTAACGCATGTCTCAAAAGGCCTGTGAGAGGATGAATTTGATGAAATTAGTAGCCTTATCCGTGATTGGTATCTTTTGCGCTTCGGTGTTAAGATACTGTAAGTCATTGATAATCAGAGTTTTGTTTATTGTTTTCGGCTTTGTGAATCTACTCTCTAAATCTCAATCTCAGTATCTCAGTTACAAAAATGCATACCCTCAAATCTCTCTCTTTCTTATATATTATTGATTATTAATTAGTTATAAGTTTTTAAAGAAAGGGGTATGGATTTGATTGTGACTGTTTTACAACTGAGATACTGAGATACTGAGACTGGGATTGCATGTAATTCAAGATGACTTGTTCGGATGGGTAACTGAAACTGAAACAACTGAAACGCTGTTTGTTTAAATGATAGAAAGTGTTTATCTTTGCAGTCGTTTTGAAGATAAACAGAAATGAATTAAGCAATATGAACGAAAAATATCAGTTTCTGACGCATGCGCCTGTCCATCGTGTGATAGGTGCAATGGCTATTCCTACGATAATATCAATGTTGTTGACCAGCGTGTACAATCTGGTCGACACCTTTTTCGTCGGACAAATAGACACGCAGTCGACGGCAGCTGTAGGTATTGTGTTTAGCGTGATGTTCTTCATACAGGCGTTCTCCTTCTTCTTTGGCAACGGTTCGGGCAACTATATCTCCCGACAGCTTGGCGCCCAGAAGACGGAGGATGCGGAGACAATGGCGAGTACCGGACTTTTCTACACGCTTGCGTTCTCTATTTTGACCATGCTGTTAGGATTGCTGTTTCTCGAACCGATAAGCATTCTCTTGGGCAGCACGCCCACCATTCTGCCATATACGCGCCAGTATCTGGGCATCAGTCTGCTGGGCACGCCTTTCATCATGGGTACGTTCTGCATCAACAATCAGATGCGATTTCAAGGCTTTGCCAAGTACTCGGTATATGGAGTGGTAGGCGGTTCGATAATCAATTGTCTGCTCGACCCTCTCTTCATCTTCGGCTTCTCAATGGGTGTTGGCGGAGCGGCTTTGGCTTCGGTTGTAGGGCAGTTTTGCGGATTCGTCATACTGCTTGTGATGAGCCGAAAGGAAGGCGTGATACATTACAGCTATCGCAAAATCTCATTTGAAGGCAGATTTGTGAAGGAGATTATTGCGGGAGGCACACCTTCCATCTCGCGTCAGGGACTTGCCAGTCTCAGCACCATCGCCCTAAATAGCGTAGCAGGCAACTATGGCGATGCTGCCATAGCCGCCATGAGCATCGTTACGCGTATAGGTATGTTCATCTTCAGCGTCATTATCGGCTTAGGACAAGGCTTTCAGCCCATGTGCGGCTTCTGCTATGGTGCCAAGCTCTACGATAGGGTGAAGGCGGGCTTCTGGTTCGCCATCAAGATAGGTACTGTGTTTCTGCTCTTCTGGTCGGCAATACTAATCGTCTTCAGCAAGGAGGCTATCGCTTTGTTCCGCAACGATCTGGACGTGATAGCTATAGGCATTCCTGCGTTGCGCTATCAGATGATTGTTTTCCCTGCATGCAGTTTTATGCTGATGGCGAACATGATGATGCAGACATGCAGAAAGACGATACGAGCCAATATACTTGCAGCCTCACGCCAGGGATTGTTTTTCATTCCTCTTATCATCATCCTGCCCCATTGCTTCGGACTGTTGGGAGTGGAGATTTGTCAGGCTGTGAGCGACCTCATATCTCTCATCGTGACGATTCCTATTGTGTGGACAGCTTTCAAAGAGATGAACAATTTTAACAAATGAAATTGCCTTGCAATCATCAAAATGTTTATCTTTGCAGAATCATAACTATTTGAAATTGACATGAAAAGGAAAGATGGTATTATAGGATTGCTTATCACATTCTTTATCAGTTGTCAGATACTGACGGGATGCGCAGAAAAAGTCAAGAAGACTGAAAAGAAAGACGTAAAGGTAGAGACGCTTACCGTAGGAAACACAAGCCTTGGAGGGGCGAAAGACTATGTGGGAACCATCGAGGAAAAGACCGGTTCGACACTTAGCTTTGAAATTGCCGGTAACATAACTTCCATTCGAGTGGATGAAGGAGACAGAGTAGGCAAGGGACAGCTGCTTGCCACTATTAACCCGACAACCGTCAAGGAAGCACATAGGGCCACTCTTACGACTCTAAAACAGGCGGAAGATGCCTACCGCAGATTTCTCCCACTACATAATTCGGGTACTATATCCGATATAAAATGGGTGGAGATAGAAAGCAAGCTGGAGCAGGCTAAGGCTGCTGAAAGCATAGCCCGTCAACAGCTTTCGCATACTACCATTACGGCTCCATTTGCTGGTGTCATAGCTGCCAAAAGCGTAGATATTGGTACCTACGTACTTCCAGGTCAGCCGGTACTGAAAATAGCCAATGTAGCCCAAGTCAACGCCAAGGTTTCTGTGCCAGAAGCAGAAATCTCCCATCTCCATGTAGGCGACAAGGTGAAGCTGACGGTAGCGGCTCTTGGTGGGGCTGTATTCTATGGCGCCATTTCAGAGAAAGGAATCGATGCCAACCCTATCTCGCACACTTACGACGTCAGGGTGGGCATTACCAATCCGCAGGGCCGTCTGCTACCCGGCATGGTGTGCAACGCCCAGATAGAGGGTCGTGCAACCACATCGTCTCACATCATATTGCCTCCACAAAGCATAGAGCTTGATGTAGACAACTCACGATTCGTATGGACTGTAGTGGACGGCAAGGCTCACCAGCAACCCGTAACCATAGGCGATTTTGATGGCGATGGCGTCATCATTCTTTCGGGACTTAAGGCTGGCGACAAAGTCATAATAAACGGTCAACAGAAGGTTTCAGAAGGAATGAAAGTGGATGCCGGCAAGAATGGCAACCGATAAAGAGTGGAGAGCAAGGAAATGGATCAAGATACAAAAAAGCCAAAGAAGGACACGGCCCTTCGCGACCACATCAAGGCACGCATAACGCGAAAGCCCAACCGCATTATCAAGCGCTCGTTCATAGAGGCAGCCATGTGCAATCACAATATCGTGATATTGCTTATGGGTATGCTCGTTTTCGTGGGTATGTTGGGCATCTGCATAATGCCAAAGCAGGAGATGCCACAATTCACCATCCGCCAGGGTGCCTGCGTAGCTATATATCCGGGTGCTACGTCAGACGAGGTGGAAGAGCGTGTGGCAAAGCCTTTGGAGAATTTCATCTTCGGATACAAGGAGGTGAATAAGAAGAAGACCTACACCCAAAGCAAGGACGGAATGCTGATAGTATTCCTCGAACTCAATGACGACGTGGAGGATAGGGATGCCTTTTGGAGCAAGTTCAAGCATGGACTGCAAGCCTTCAAAGCCTCCCTGCCGTCGGGCGTGCTTGCCTTGCAGGCTGTGGATGACATAGCCGACACATCGGCCTTGCTCATCACGATTGAAAGCAAGCAGAAGACCTATCGCGAACTGAATACCTATATCGACCGGCTGAAGGACCGTCTGCGACGTATAGACGCTATCTCCAACCTCCGCACCTACGGACTGCAGAACGAGCAGATAAGCATCTGCCTTGACCAGAACAAGCTGGCAAGATACGGTATCGGTCCGTACAAGATTCTGAACGATCTTGCCCTGCAAGGCTTTACTACTGTTAGTGGAAGTCTGGAGCAGGCCAATCTGAACCTGCCCATACACATCACAGACTCGTACAACAACGAGCGTGA
>JAIJMN010000144.1:0-6040 GCA_022735715.1 Prevotella sp. | reverse complement strand
ATGTATATTACCCAAATCTACACATTATATAAATAATGTAAGACTTGCTTCTTGTACTACTTGTCTGTTTATGTAAATCTTTTCAAAGAACTCTTTCTTCATACAATCTTAACACGAACTTAACTCGTTTAGCTTGAGGTCTCGTTCGTTCTCGAAAGCGGATGCAAAGGTACAACAAAAAGTCTTACCGTGCAAGTGTTTCGCGAAAAAAAATCAAAAAAAACTGCTTTTTAGCTCATAATTGAGATAAATCAAGCAAAACGGGGATTTTCAGCCAAATTTTAGAGATGTTCAGTCCAAATGAAGCAATTGACTATATGTATTGCTATATTGTTCTATCAGAATTATTATATGGTAGCGGAGGACGAAGACACCACTACTTATAGATTTCAGATAGATCATTCAAAATATCGGATAAGCCAATTAAAAGTCTTAATTGCATGCACATTCTTTTCGATTTGTGCAGAAATAAGACAATAAGCAAATAAAAACGCTTTAAAAAGTGCATTTTCTGCACACTTTCATTGTTAGATGTGCAAAAAGTTATACCTTTGCACCGCATTTAGGGCGAACTCATGTTATGTATAGACGAATTGAATGGAAGAATCGTACAATACACAGCATGACACACCTATATATACATTATATAATATAAGAAAGAAAACTATGTCTTTTAATTTATTGAAAGGAAAGCGCGGTATCATCTTCGGCGCATTGAATGACGCATCGATTGCGTGGAAAGTAGCAGAACGTGTCGTAGAAGAGGGCGCACAGATTGTGTTGACCAATACTGCAGTGGCTTGCCGTATGGGCACAATCGACGAGTTGGCAAAGAAGACCAACGCAACCATCATCCCTGCTGATGCGACATCGGTAGAGGATTTGAACAACCTGTTTGTCAAGGCCCAAGAGGCATTGGGCGGCAAGATCGACTTCGTGCTGCACTCATGCGCCATGAGCGTGAACATGCGCAAGAAGCGTACTTACGACGATCTGGACTATGGATTCCTTGACAAGACTCTCGACATCTCAGCAATTTCATTCCACAAGATGCTGCAGGTAGCCAAGAAGCTTGACGCTCTCAACGAGGAGGCTTCGGTACTTGCACTGACCTACGTGGCTTCACACCGCACATTCTTCGGCTACAACGATATGGCTGATGCCAAGTCGCTGCTTGAGTCGATTGCACGTAGCTTCGGATATATCTACGGCCGTGAGAAGAAGGTGCGCATCAACACCATCTCTCAGTCGCCTACATTCACTACTGCCGGCAGCGGCATCAAGGGCTTCGACGGTCTGTACGACTTCAGCGACCGCATGTCGCCTCTTGGCAACGCCAGCGCTGACGAGTGCGCCGACTACTGTGTTGTGATGTTCTCTGACCTCACAAAGAAGGTGACTATGCAGACACTGTTCCACGATGGCGGCTTCTCCAACATGGGTATGTCGCTCCGCGGTATGACTCAGTACAACAAGTCGTTCATCGAAGAGAACCGCGACGAGAACGGCAATATTATCTACGGATAAATTGTAGCGCGGAGGTATCCGCGTTACAAGGTTGATGGGGTGTTATGGTGTTGTGGTGTGATAACTTTCTCAGGCTACGGCGAGGACGCCATAACCTCCTATTTTTTGCAGTGCATATTACTCCCCTCCCTACGGTGGAGGGGCCGGGGGTGGGGCTTTTGGCCTACGTCCCAACACAATATTTGCATTTTTAACCGCTCAAAACTGCAAACTGAACGAGCAAAGAAATCTTTGGCTCGAAATTCGCGAGTTTTGAGCGGTTTTGCGTAATATGCAGTAGCACAGCATATTACAATGTTTTCGCTAAAAATATGCAACGAGCGATTGCACAAAAGGAATACATTTCATTGCAAATGTACTCCTTTTGCAATACAACTATAGTCGTTTTGCAATGCAAAAAGGGCTTCCTTGCCTTCCAAAAGTAGTCCTTTTGGAAGACAAAGAAGCCCTTAATGATAAGAAATGTGATGAATAGCTATCGAAAAACCATCAAAAACGGCTTTTCAATTCTCTATAATCAATTTCTATTTTGTAACACTTTTTTACTGCCTGTACGATATTTGCATGAGGGTGTGCAAAATGGAAGTTAATGGTATATAATAAGAAGTTAATCCATCTACGATGCATATAAGTCCTTGCTAAGGCGAAAATGTGAACGTATGCCGTTTCTTTTGATATAAATATCCGTTACGTGTCTTGAAACAATCGTATCATGCCTTGAAATGACCGTATCATGTCTTGAAATGATCGTATCATGGCATGATACGAATGTTTACTGGATGTAAATCACTCCGGAACCTGATTTCCTGCCGAGAGAGTTCTTATTTTCTACTGAGTGAGTTCGATTTTCTTTTGGGCATAACATCAAAATACTCTCCATTTACCTTTACTTTCACCTTGCACGGTTTGCGTTCAGCAGTAGACAGTCGCCATCGTGTCACCATTCCGTCTTTCCAATCCAAATCGACTTCTATATTGCCTCGTGCTTTTACGCCTTTCACAGAACCTGACGGCCATTTTACTGTAGAGGTTGGCAGAAGTTCAATCACACCAGACTGCGACTGTACGAGAGTTTCAAGCATTGCAGCAGCCACTCCATAATTAGCATCCATTTGCAATGGCAGGTTCTGCGTAGTTAGCAGATTGTCGAGCGTATTGTTGCAGAGCAAGCCCTCAATCATATCGTGAGCACGTTCTCCATCCCTAAGTCTTGCCCACAGACACGAGCGCCACGCCCATGCGAATGCACGCAGACTGTTGCCCGAAGTCTTACGCAACTCTAAAGAGCGACGCGCAGCACGAGCCAGCATCGGAGTTTCCTCCATATTTATCCGGTTTCCTGGATACACTGCAAACAAGTGAGAAGTATGACGATGGTCGGTAACGGGGTCACGGTCAATCATCCACTCCATAAGATTGCCCATCTTGCCAATTCCAGGCTGATGCATACGTGCCAACTCACTGCTGAGACGTTCGGCAAAAGCCTTATCAACGCCAAGCGTACGTGCCGCCTGTATAGTATTGGCAAAGAGAGCAGAGACAATCTCCTGATCGTGCGACACACCGTCTTCACCACGCGGTCCTATTTCAGGCGACCATCCGTTAGGCACCACAAGCGTACCTTCCTTTATATTGGCAAGTTCGGGATACTTAGCAACATCCACCACTTTATATTCGCTCTCAAACCCTCGCCCTCCCTCACCGAGGGTCTTCAAGTGACGTTCCCAATATTGGCTAATCTCCTTCAACACCGGATAACCGATACGCTTAAGATAGTTGATGTCGCGTGTAAAGGCAAAGTGCTCCCAAAAATGCAGCGCATACCAGGCAGAACCAGGCAGATTGACCTGCCATCCACCACCGCCGAACGGATTGTGCGACGTATATACTATCCATCCATCGCTCGTACGGTCGTGACTTCCTATCGCTTCAAGATACTCATTGGTAGACATACGGAACGGTTCACGCATAGCATACAGATAATCAAGCAGCGAATTATGGCACTCGCTCAAATTGGCAACCTCAGGCAACCAATAGACCATCTGCAGATTGATGTTACTGTGATAGTCGCTTCCCCATGGAGCTTTAATGCGCGCATTCCATATTCCTTGCAATCCAGCAGGCAGACTACCTGGGCGCGACGATACTATCATAAGATAGCGTCCGAAATTGAACATCAGGTTTTCCAGCCCAACATCCATACGGCTATTCTTGTATGCCGTCAGACGCTCAGCCGTTGGTAGAGCTGCAAGCGAAGCGTCAGAACAATCCAAAGTCAGACTCAGTCTGTCGTACAAAGCCTTATAGTCGGCAATATGACGGGCAGAAAGAGCGGAATAGTCAGTATTCTTTATGGCTTCAAGACGCCTGTTAGCACGTTGTACAGCATCTTCACCACGGAAATTCCGCTTGAAATCCATTACATAATTGGTTTCCACAGCAATAAGCAATGTACACGAATCGGCACCTTCCAGTTTAAGACAACCATCTTCAACAGTCAGACATCCTCCGCTATTGCGCACTTCCACAACAGCCATGCCAGTCATTCCATTGCCAAGACGACTTGTCAGCGTCAGCCTGTTGCCAACCGCACTTGTCCTATCATCGCTCCTATGTGTAGCAAAAAGTATCTTGCCATCCAGCCCCTTATCTTTGTCGGCAGTATAGTGCACCACCATTACCTGATCTGGATAACTACAGAACGACGTGCTCGCCACAGCTATTCCCTTACGTACAGCTGTTGACTTAATAGTTCCTTCATCGAGACAGACGGCTCTACAGAAACTATTCTTTGCTACTGGACAGCCGAAATCGACAATCAAATCGCCTACTGGTTGCGAACCTCCGAATCCATCAGCGCCAATCTCCGGACCATTTTCTCCACCGAAGCTCTTGTCACCTTTTCTGTTTATGGTTCCCTTGTTCAGTCCACCCGACCAATACGACACCTCATTAAGCACATATCTGTCTCGTCCGCTACCGTTAAGCACAGATGCAGCCAAACGTCCGTTGCCTATAAAATAGGATTCCTGTTCCCACAACCGCACAGGATTGGGATACTTGCCACGCGTCAGGACATTAGTCAACGTATTGAGATAGTTGGTCTCCTCGCCCTGTTCCCAATATCTTGTTTTATTTGGCAAGCACTTAGCCATAGGTTGCAACAGAACAGTGTCACCCTCGTACACGCCATCGTACAAGCACGAAGTAAGCCCATGTTCATTCTCGTTCTCAATAACCTGCGTAAAGGCAGGCTTGTCCGACCATACACGATGCGCCCCACCATCCTGCGCACTCAATGATGCACAAGTAGCAAACAGAGCGTACAGTACAACTACAAATCTACTTATCATATATTCTTATTGAGTTCAAGCACAATAACCTTAACCTCATCCTTCTTGAGTTTCAGTCCGCCGAGCGTCACCGTCTGCCCTTTCTGCTTAACAGTCACCTTACTTCCGCCATCCAATGCATAGGCTTTACGTACACGATAACCCTTGTCCATAGCCGGCAAAGCAAGTTCGTCGGAAGTGTATTCGCCCAGTAGATAAACATAGATACGGTTGTCCTTATAACAGAATCCATACCGTCCGTCTACGGGTTGCCACGGACCGGCAGATGTTCCGTACACTGCCTCAGCAATACCATCAACCCAACTGCCGAACTTAGCTAAATGGTGTGAGGTAGCCTCAGGAATACATCCATGACGGTCGGGACCTACATTGATAAGAAAATTCATTCCGCGAACAAGGCAATCAGCCAAATAACGCTTCAACTGACCTACACTTATCATCTTACTTTCGTCGTCCATTGCAGGAGAATATCCCCACGGTCCGGCTATTGTGAGGCACTTCTCCTGAATACGCTCGCGTATCTTGCCCGTAACTGGTTTCGGACCCTCGTCGCAAGTATAGTCGCCTATCCATCCTGTACGTGGATTCATCAGAATGTCGGGCTGATACTTGCGAACCATACCTACCAATCCGAGCCAACGACCGTTGGATTCGTCACAATCAAGGAAGTAAGGATTTACCGGCCACTGATTGTCAGGTTCAACATATTTGTACGATTCCCAGAAATAGGCAGCATCACGGTCGTCGCCCTGCTCTGCCAGCCATCCGCCGTCCCAGAATATCATGTCAATCTTGCCATATTCGGTCATAAGCGTACGCGTGTCGCTATACAGTTCTTCCTTCATGAGTCGTGCGTTCTCCTTATGCCACGCAGCAGTAGTATAGCCGAACTTGTTGGGTTTACAATCAGTACCCGTCACATCGTAATAGCCCGGATAGCGCCAGTTGATAAGTGTCTTGTACAATCCTACACGCATACCACTGTTGCGACATGCGTCAACATACTCGCGCACGAGGTCACGGTTGAGAGTCTGGCGTGAAGAGAAAGCATTCATATAGTGCCTTAAATTAGCAGACTTGTAATTTTACAAGAAAGCAAGTCATTGGATAACAATAAATTACCCAATGCTTGCATATGTCAGAAAATTCACTTACCTTAG
>JAIJMN010000143.1:0-6131 GCA_022735715.1 Prevotella sp. | reverse complement strand
ATATAGCATACATTTTGATAATGCAAAGATAACGATTTTTGTTTGAATATACCGAAAATTATTGTTAGATTTGCATAAGAAACTTAAGAGCAAACATTATGACAGCAATAACAAGAAAACTTCCCGTTGGCATACAGTCATTCAAAAAAATTCGCGAAGAAAATTATCTCTATGTTGATAAAAGCGATATAGTTTGGCAACTGGCCAACAACGGTTTGCAATACAATTATCTGAGCCGTCCACGTCGGTTCGGGAAGTCTGTACTTGTCGATACATTGCAGGCATATTTTGAGGGGCAACGCCACCTGTTTGAGGGACTTAAAATAATGGAATTGGAGCACGACTGGATAAAACGTCCCGTCATACGTCTTGACATGAGCCGTGGCGGAGCAACAGAGGCTACCCTACGCTCTTATCTCGATTTGGCTTTCAGTAGATATGAGGAAAAATACAACATCTCTCCAAGACCCAATTCATCGCTTGCCAATCGTTTTGACAGCATAATCCTCACAGCCTACCAACAAACGGGGCTGCAAGTGGCAATCCTTATTGACGAATACGACTCACCACTACAACACTCATGGCACACACTTGAACACGAAGCATGTACAGCCGTATATCGTGAGGTGTTCGCCATTCTTAAAGCTGACGACGAGATGGAGTGTTTTGTTTTTATTACTGGCATAACCAAGTTTACACAGATTTCGCTGTTCTCAGTTCTCAATAATCTTAGCAACATTAGTTTCGAACCGCAGTTTGCCACAATATGCGGAATATCAAAACAGGAAATGACGGACAACTTTATGCCCGAAATTGAACAGATGGCAGAATTTAACAAATGGACAATAGAGGAGACATTGGCTAAATTAAAGGACTATTATGACGGTTATCATTTCAGCCGTTATAATATGGTTGATGTCTACAATCCTTTCAGTCTTATAAATGCACTTTATCATAAAGTGTTAAGAAGCTATTGGGCTTCTTCTGGTGCCACATCATTATTACCTAAGTTTGTCGAAGATATTGAATTACATCTCGACGATTTCGATCATTGCAGTGTATTGCCAACAATACTTGAGACATCAGACGTCACATGTGGCGGTCCCGAACTATTTCTTTATCAGTCGGGATATCTAACAATAAAGAATTGTGATGAGTTCGGCTATATGCTTGGTATACCCAATGAGGAAGTACGCCAAGCACTTAATGAAATTGTACTTCCCACTCTCACAATGCGCAAGCAGAGTGACATTCAGTCGCTGCAAGCTAATCTATACCGTCAACTCGGTACCGGAATGCTTGACGATGCAAAGAAAACTCTGCGCTCGCTCATTGCCGATGTGCCATACAGCAACAAAAAACTTGCATCTATGAATATGGAAGAACGCTATCGCCTCATCATTAGCACCATACTCAACGCTATTGGTATACGTGTGGAAGTAGAACGTATACTTGCAACTGGTCGTATTGACCTCGTGGCATGGCTGTCACGATACATCTATGTCCTCGAACTTAAACTATCTAATAATGGTGGACTTGATGCTGCCGAACAACAAATTCGTGATTGTAGATACATCGAACCATTCAAGGGAGACCCACGCAAGGTTGTCGGACTGGCCGTGGAATTAGACAGTGAGGGCAAGGGACTTATTAATTGGAAAGTCGTGGAATGATAATTTCAAATTAAATAAAAAAAAACGATTTTGTTTGAAATCAGTGGCAACAACGCTGAGTTTTTGATGCAAATATCGTATACACAGTAAAAAAGTGTTACAAATAAAAAAGTGATTATAGAGAATTGCGTGGCTGTTTTTGACGGTTTTTTAATAGCGAAAGACTCGCAACTCCTCAATTAAGGCTTCTTTGCAATGCAAAGGGAGTACTTTTGGAAGGCAAAAGGACTACAGTTGGAAGGTAAAAGGACTACAGTTGGAAGGTAAAAGTGGTCTTTTTGCAATGAAATGTAAGTTTTTTGGAGAAGCAAAAAAATTGCTTGCCGACATCAACACTATCATAAATCATTGTATATTAGCGACATAACACAAATCGCTCAAAACTCGAGAATTTCGCGCGAAAGATTTCTTTGTGCGTTCAACTCGCAGTTTTGAGCGGTTAGAAATGCAAATATAAGATAGTAGCGGTTAGTCGTTGTAGTGGGCTGTCAGCTCACAAATCTTGATTACTACCTGCATGGCTTTCTCCATAACCTGGATGCTCACAAACTCGTGAGGACCGTGGAAGTTGCAGCCACCGGCGAAGATGTTGGGACAAGGCAGACCCTTGAACGAAAGCTGTGCACCGTCTGTGCCGCCACGGATGGGCTGCACCTTAGGAGCGACACCACTCTCCTGCATTGCCTTGAGCACGATGTCGATGACGTGCATGTTGGGGTCAATCTTCTCCTTCATGTTGTAGTACTGGTCCTTGAGTTCTACGGTGACAGTACCCTCACCACACTTCTCGTTCATCTTCTTGACGCAGTCCTCGATGAAGTCCTTGCGATCCTCAAAGCGGTCGCGGTCGTGGTCACGTATGATATACGAGAGTGTGGCCTTCTCGCAGCATGAGTTGATGCCAAGCAAATGATAGAATCCCTCATAGCCTTCGGTCTGCTCAGGAGTCTCGGCAGCCGGAATCATCTCGGCAAACTCTACAGCCAGACGTGAAGCGTTGACCATCTTGCCCTTGGCGTAGCCTGTATGCACGCTGACTCCCTTGATATGAACCTTGGCACCTGCAGCGTTGAAGTTCTCATACTCCAATTCGCCAAGGTCTCCACCGTCAATAGTGTAAGCCCACTGGCATCCGAACTTGGCAACATCGAAGTGGTGTGCACCCATACCAATCTCCTCATCGGGATTGAAAGCCACACGAATGTCGCCATGCTCAATCTCGTCGTGGTCGCGCAACCAGCACACAGCCTGCACTATCTCGGCAATACCAGCCTTGTCGTCGGCACCAAGCAGAGTTGTTCCATCAGTCACGATGATGTCCTCGCCTACATGTGCCTTAAGCTCGGGGAACTTAGTAGGGCTTGACACAATGCCCTCAGAGAGCACTATATCGCCCCCATCATAGTTCTTGACGATGCGCGGACGGATGTTGGCACCGCTGCAATCGGGCGACGTATCGTAGTGAGATATGAATCCGATTGTGGGGATATTCTTCTTGGTGTTGGCCTTAAGCGTGGCGTAGATGTAGCCTTGCTCGTCCATCTCAACATAGCTCAAGCCCTCACGCTCAAGTTCCTCCTTAAGGTATTTGGCGAATATCAATTGCTTGGAAGTACTCGGAACGGTATCCGACTCTTCGCTCGACTGGGTGTCGAACTGGGTGTAGTTCAAAAATCTTTCGGTTATTTCCATTTTTATATTTATGTTTGTAGTATTAATATTATACGAGCAAAGTTAGTCCATTTATTCGGGACCGACAAAAAAAAACGCCATTATTATTACACGTTCTTCAGAATTTTACCTAAATTTGCAACGTCTTAGAAAAAAGTTGAAAGATGGTTTTCAAATACGACTTTCTTATTATCGGAGCCGGTGTAGCCGGCATGAGCTACGCATTGAAGGTAGCCCGAGCACACAAAGGTAAGGTGTGCATCATTTGCAAGACTTCGCTTGACGAGGCAAACACATCGTTTGCCCAGGGTGGCGTGGCCTCAGTAACTAATCTCGCAGTCGACAATTTCGACAAGCACATAGAGGACACTATGATTGCGGGTGACTATATCAGCGACCGCAAGGCCGTAGAACAGGTAGTGCGCAATGCGCCCGAACAGATAATGGAACTTGTGAATTGGGGTGTCAACTTCGACCGCAAGGAAAACGGAGAGTTCGACCTGCACCGCGAAGGCGGACACTCGGAGTTCCGTATTCTGCACCATGCAGATGACACGGGTGCCGAAATACAGCGCGGACTGATGGAGGCTGTGCGCAATTGTCCTGATATCGACATCAAGGAGAACCACTTCGCCGTGGAGATTATCACACAGCATCACCTCGGAGCTCGCGTGACACGCCGCACACCATACATCAACTGCTATGGTGCTTACGTATTGAACCCCGAAACAGAGAAGGTGGATACTTATCTGAGCAAGGTGACGCTGATGTGTACCGGCGGTTGCGGTGCCGTATATCAGACCACTACCAACCCGGTGATAGCTACTGGTGACGGTGAGGCTATGGTATATCGTGCCAAGGGAACAGTTAAGGACATGGAGTTTGTACAGTTCCACCCTACTGCCCTTTATCACCCGGGCGAGACCCATCCTGCCTTCCTCATCACTGAGGCTATGCGCGGTTATGGTGGCATATTGCGTCTGCCAAACGGTGAGTCGTTCATGGAGAAATACGACAAGCGCCTTTCGCTTGCTCCGCGCGACATCGTGGCTCGCGCCATCGACAAGGAGATGAAGATACACGGCATCGACCATGTTTGCCTTGACGTTACGCACAAGAATCCGGAGGAGACAAAGAAGCACTTCCCCAACATCTATCAGAAGTGCAAATCTATAGGCATTGACATCACTACCGACTATATCCCCGTTCGTCCTGCTGCCCACTACATGTGCGGCGGCATTAAGGTTGACCTGAACGGACAGTCGAGCATTGAGCGACTCTACGCCATCGGCGAATGCTCATGTACAGGTCTGCACGGTGGCAACCGCCTTGCCAGCAACTCGCTGATTGAGGCTGTGGTATATGCCGATGCTGCTGCAAAGCACTCGCTGGAGCATGTCGACGAATACGACTTCAACGATAAGGTGCCCGAATGGAACGACGATGGAACCATGACCAATGAGGAGAAGGTGCTCATCACACAGAGCGTGAAGGAGGTTGGCGAGATTATGTCAAACTATGTAGGCATAGTACGCTCCGACTTAAGGCTGAAACGTGCGTGGGATCGTCTCGACCTGCTGTATGAGGAGACTGAGGCTCTCTTCAAGCGTGTCAAGGCAAGCCGCGACATCTGCGAGCTGCGCAATATGATTAATGTGGGCTATCTCATCACTCGTCAGGCTATTGAGCGCAAAGAGTGCCGCGGGCTCCACTATACTACCGACTATCCGCTGCACGCTTACGACAAATAATAAGCCCCTAACTTTAATTATGAAGCAGAAAGTTTTCTCCATTACTGTTGCCGCTTTTGCCTTCGCCCTTATGAGCGCCGGTGTAGCCAAGAACGCAATAAAGTATAGCAAAGGTACTGCTATTGTCAATACGTCGTCAATCGTTAAGGCTCGTGGCTTTCAAGGCAAAACCCCAGTGAAGATATACATCAAAGGCAACAAGATAACGAAAATAGAGTCACTGCCCAATCACGAGACTCCTTCGGTGTTTGCAAATGCTGAAGAATTGCTAAAGAAGTTCATTGGTAAGACTGTAAACGAAGCCTCAACAATGAAAGTGGACGGCGTGAGCGGTGCCACCTACTCATCAAAAGCACTCATTGAGAATGTAAAAGGTGGACTGAAATATTATAAGGAAAATAAATAAGTCAACAAATTTTATAAATGCTCAAAAGGCTCCCATAATCCTTGCGGACTATGGGAGCCTTTATTATTTTAGAATCTCGCTAAGAGATATGAGTTTCGACACACCCTCCTCCTATATATTTAAGGTAATTCTGAACTGTTATTTATTCTGATACGCTTGTATCTGTCTCCTAATACGAATACGTATTCATCTGCCAACGATAACGTATTCATCTGCCAACGATAACGTATTCATCTGCCAACGATAACGTTATCATCGGGTTATGATAACGTATTCATAATCGAGACTTAGGGCATAAATCTCCAACACCTTGCGATAGAACACCTTTTCACTGGAGCGGATGTCACGTATTCTTGCAAGCAGCTCGTCAAAGTAATTGCCACCACAGCTCTATTCAACAGGTCATCGTTCATAGCGAAGCCTTTTACTATATACTCCTTCAACACCTTGGTTGCCCATATACGAAACTGAACGCCACGGTAGGAATGGATTATCCATATTTATCTATCAGATGCAGCCCGAGGTCTTTGTCGTGAAGCATACGGCAGACATCAGAGTCATAGAATACACATTGTTAGGCTCATTGAATAGGATAGCCTTCTTCCTTAATAATTTCTTTGAGGACATTGA
>JAIJMN010000142.1:0-6148 GCA_022735715.1 Prevotella sp. | reverse complement strand
GCGTCATACTTCTTAGAGATGGTGTCCTTGGTAGAGAACCAAAGGCTCTGGTTGGTGTCAAGAGCAAACTTGAAGCATGAGTGAGCAAACGAACGGATAGACTTGTCGGTGTTGTGCATAGCCTGAAGCACGCCAGCGCCCTTGAATGTGTGTACTACTACCTCCTCGTGCTTGCCGCTCTCGCCGTCGAATACGAGCTTGGCAACGCCCGGCTCGTCAGCACGAATCTCAACGCTCTTGTAAACGTCGCCGTATGCATGACGTGCAATGGTGATAGGCTTCTCCCAGTTGCGTACTGCCGGATGGATGCTGGGGATAGTGATAGGAGTACGGAATACGGTACCGTCGAGGATAGAACGTATAGTGCCGTTCGGACTCTTCCACATCTGGTGGAGCTTGTACTCGTCCATACGCTGATGGTTAGGCGTAATGGTGGCGCACTTCACAGCCACACCAAGACGCTTTGTAGCCTCAGCTGCATCCTTTGTAATCTGGTCGCCAGTCTCGTCACGTTTAACCAGACCGAGGTCGTAATATTCTGATTTGAGGTCGACGAACGGAAGGATAAGCTCATCCTTGATCATCTTCCACAATATACGGGTCATTTCATCGCCATCCATCTCCACAACCGGAGTGGTCATCTGAATTTTCTTTTCCATAGCAGTATGATTTTTGAGTTTTGAGTTTTGAGTTTTGAATTGTTGCCGATGGCAATTAGGAGTTTTGAATTGCTTCATCGCTTCGATGAAGCATAGTAATTCATCAAGCATCCGTCTGCCAAGATCTGACGCTCGTTGGCTGTCAGGTTCTGGAAGAAGAGGTGTATAGGCTTAACGCCGTCCTTGGTGATTACCTGAGCGTCAATCTCCTCCTTTCCTGCGAGAATAGCCTCGCGTATGCCGGGGATGAACACCTTATCGCCCGGTTCGTAGTTGAATTCAACATCCTTAGCGATAGTGAACGGAACGATACCCCAGTTGATACAGTTAGAGCGATAGCGCTTTGTAGCATACTCGTAGCAGATGTTGGCATCGCCACCGAGCACCTTCTGACAGCTGGCAGCCTGCTCGCGTGCCGAACCGTCGCCCGGACGATTAGCGAATACGCATGAGCCGAACGATGTGTTCTCAGCAGTAGCGCCTACAGCCTTCAATGCCTCAGCCACATTCTCGCTTACATTACCCTCACGGCGTGCGAGGTCCTGCTTCTGAATCTCCTTGCTCAGTCCTACGTATTCAGGTACACGGCGTGAGAGAGCGAACTCAGAGAGCTTCAACGGATTAGAACGGTAAGAGCTGGTTTCGCCCGAAGGGATAAGCTCATCGGTCGTTGTGACGGGGTCGTGGATAACGGCAGCAAGCTCAACGAGCATGTTCTCCTGCATCGGATACATCTTAGGCCAGTCCTTGATGTTCGGACCATAGCGCAGTTCGGTCTCAGGACGAGCCTTGCCGAATCCGTTGTAGACGCGGCACTTGTATATCTTGTCGTCGTAAACGTACGGCTTGTGTGTGTTCTCATACTCAACGTCGGTAGCAGCTGTGATAATGCCACCGTTGGCAGCAGTAGCTGCAATAGAGCGTGCGTCCATAAGTGCTACCAATGAGAGCTGACCCTGACCCGGCTTCGACCCCTCACGGTTGGGGAAGTTACGAGTTGTATGACGTATACTCAAACCGTTGTTTGAAGGAACGTCGCCTGCACCGAAGCACGGACCGCAGAATGCCGGCTTCATGACAACGCCTGCCTCTATCAAGTCGGCTGTTATGCCCTCGCGTGTCACTGCCATCGAAACCGGAGTCGACTGCGGATAAGCCGAAGCTGTGAAGTAGTCGTTGCCGATATTCTTGCCCTTGAGGATGGCAGCAGCCTCAGCGAGGTTGTCGTATGTACCGCCCGAGCAACCGGCTATGATGCCCTGGTCTGCCTGCACCTTTCCGTCAACCACCTTATCTACAATATGCACGTCCACCTTATCGCCGAAACGCTTCTTTGCGTCTTCCTCGATGCGTGTAAGTATACCTACCGGATCGGCCTGGAGTTCGTGTATTGTAACGGCGTTAGACGGGTGGAACGGCAGTGCAATCATCGACTCCTGTGTCGTAAGGTCGATGCGTATCATCATGTCGTAGTAAGCCACGTCGCCCGGCTTCAGTTCGCGATAGTCCTGCGGACGCTCGTGTATTTCGTAATGGTGCTTAACCTCGTCGTCGGTAATCCAAATTGAGCTCAAGCAAGTGGTCTCGGTGGTCATGATGTCGATGCCGTTACGGAAGTCGATAGGCAGATTCTTGACGCCAGGACCTGCAAACTCCAGCACCTTGTTCTTAACCACGCCGCTCTCGAATGTAGCCTTGACGAGCGAGATGGCAACGTCGTGCGGACCAATACCCTTCTTAGGTGCGCCCTCCAGCCATACCAATACTACCTCAGGAGCATTGATGTCCCATGTGTTCTTAAGAAGCTGCTTCACGAGCTCGCCGCCTCCTTCGCCTACACCCATGTTGCCCAATGAGCCGTAGCGTGTGTGTGAGTCGGAGCCGAGTATCATGTTGCCGCACTTCACCATCATCTCACGTGCATACTGATGGATGACAGCCTGGTTGGCAGGAACGTATATGCCGCCATACTTCTTGGCAGCCGAGAGGCCGAATACGTGGTCGTCCTCGTTGATAGTTCCGCCCACAGCGCAGAGTGAGTTGTGGCAGTTGGTCATTGCATAAGGCAGCGGGAACTCCTCGAGTCCGCTGGCGCGTGCTGTCTGAATGATACCTACGTATGTTATGTCGTGCGACATCATAGCATCGAAGCGAATGCGCATCTTGTTGCCCTTACCGCCGTCGACATCGTGCGAGCGCAAAATGCCGTATGTGATAGTGTTCTCGCGGGCCTCATCGGGGGTCATACCCTGATAGTTGTCGCGGATTTCAGTTCCGTTGAGGAGATAGACTCCATGATTGATAAGTTCCACCATAATGTCAATGTTTTTAGATTTTCAAAATATAAAGTTAGTAATTATTTACGATTTAACGTTGTTTGCGTTAACAAAATTGACTAAAATGCATTAAAAACACACTTTTTCGGTATATTTGTTGCAAATTATTCAATCTTTTCGCGTTATTCCGAACAAAAAGACAACGAGCGCAAGCATGTCGGCACTGCCTCCAGGCGAGATGTTACGACTAACGAAATCGCGGTTCAAGTCGTCAATTCCTGCCTCCGAGAAGTCCTCAAGCAGGTGTCTTGCCAGGGTCTTCACGTTGAGCATCGTGTCGTAGTCGGTGCGATATACGATGTTGGTATCGTCGAGGTCGCACATGATACGCAGCAGTGTCTTGTGCTTCACGTACGAGTCGTCGCCCTTGATGCGTGTCTCGTAGAACGGAAGCCATTCGCCGAAGAGCTGCGTGTAGCCTTCGCGCGCATTGTCGAGCGCACTCTTCAGACTGCCTCCTGCCTGGGCTGCTTGTTTGGCTTGGCTGCCGTGTGTGCCTCTGGTGTCGGGGAAACCGTTGGCAAGTTGTATTATTATGGCTGAAAGCAAGTCGCCTGGCACGTACTCTTTGCCGTGAGTTGTTGTTGCCACTTTGCCTCTACCTATTATAAATGTAGCTGCGGTGAGTGCCAGTCCCATCGAGAAGAGCGCTCCCTTGTAGGTATTTACGCCTCCGGTAGACTTGAACATGGCTTTCTCTGCCTCTAAGCCTATGCTTACTATGTCGTTGTGGGCTGGCAGTTGGGTGCTGTCGTAGCCCAGTGTGGCGAGCTGTACGAAGTAAGGGTGCAGCGCACGTATGCTGCGCATCATCAGTGCATGGTCCATATCGCGGTGTGCTCCACTGTCGTGGGTGTCCACGAGTCCCGGCTTCGGGGTGGTGTTCAGCTCTGCCTTCAGTGCCCGTGTTGCCAAGTGGGCTACTATATAAGGTACTGTAGTCGGCGGGATGAGCCGTGCAGCCTGCGCCAGATGGTTCTCCACAATTGCCTTGCGCACTCTCGATGCGCTCACCGCTACCCCACCCTGCTGCAGTCGTGCCACCTCGCGCACGTCGGGCAGCATACTCTTCATCAGTTCGTTGTAGCGTCGGGTAAGCGGATCGTCGGATTCGGTTCCCACGAAACGCACCGTTACGCCTAATGCCGGAGCTATATGTCGTCTGTAGAGGTCGATGTCGAGTGTCATCTGAGTGTCGGACGCATCCGACAGACACTTCAGGAAATATGTGGGGAATGTGGTTGCACTGATGGAGTATTCGCTGCCGTCGCACACCACCACATTATTAATATGTGCCACTCCCCTGACAATCATTGCCTTGCGTTCGTCATAGCCGAACATCGAGCAGTCTTCTCTCACCACCAGTATATATAATGTGTCCACTTGTTGTGCCGCCTGCTCTATGAGATAGCGGTGGCCGAGTGTGAACGGGTTGCAGTTCATTATGATTATGCCGCTTTGCGGCATAATCGGTTGTTGTGGTGAGGGGTTGAGGTGGTGAAGTTTGCCATTGGATTCTTCACTTTTCACTTTTCCCTTTTCCCTTTTCAACTCTTCAGAATACCTCTTTATTCCTCCAATGCCCGTTTCCATCAGAATAGCCTTTGGCGCTTCGGCGAGGAGTCGGAACGACATGCTCTCGAACATCTTTTGGTTTTGCGGTTTGGTGAAGAGTTTCACACATTGATGTCCATCGACATTGGCTTGCGCTATGAGATGCGACACTATCTGGTTGGCTACAGCCTCGCCCTTATGTCCGTCAGCCACTGCCACGCATTTGATTACGCCACCCTTCAGTCCGCCACCAGCCACTATCTCGTCGGTCGTCTCATCGACGAGGGCGGCATAGTAGTCTACATCGTCGAGACGCAGGCCGTTGTCACCCAGAAACTGTTCTATGCGACGACGCTGGCGGGGTATGGATGGGTTTAGCTGTATCAGTTCCAATGTGAATACGGATTGTTAGTGTTAATGACTTTTGTTAGCTGTTTGATTGCGTAAAGATTTAAATCGGCTGCTTCTGGGCATAGTCGTCAGTCATCTGCTTTATCCTTGCCCATATCTCTTCTTGTGTGTGCCATCGCATTCGCATGCAAAATCTGGCTTCGTGGTCGCATACGAGGCAGCGTCTGGGTTGCCCTCCTACTCTGTCGCGCGACACCGGGATGCCTTGTGCGTCAATCACGTCGATGTCGAACAGTCGGCCCAACGGATGTGTGTCCTCAATCTCTACTGCCACTCGCTTTGCCTCAAGCAGTGGCATAGGGGTAATCAGATAGGCTTCATAGCCAGTATTAAGGTCGCGTTCGATAAGGCATCCCTCATCATTAGTTTTCAGTTCATTGGTTAGTAATTCAGTTTCAGGTATCAGTTCATCACTTCTCATTAATTCGTCTGTGTTCTTCACTCTTCGTTCTTCACTCTTCACTCCGAACGCCTTTCGCATAGCCTCAACGGCAGCATGCGCTACGGTGAGCGACTGAAGGTTACGCTTCACGCTTCCTGGCATAACCACCGTCAGACACACCAGTGTCTTTCCCGAGTGTTCAACCATCAGCTTCTGCTGCATAGCATGGCGTGCATCGCGGCTCGCCAGAAGTTCGTCAAGCGTAATAGGCATATTTTTCATTTCATTAGTTATTTACAGAGTTATGTTGCGTGTCGATGGCGTTATGCCGTCTGCACGATTGGGTATCTCTCACAATGCTATTGTGAGGGCGATCTTGAAGCGAAATGAATAGGGAATGAGGGCATCCACCGCGAGGGCTAATAACACTATCCACGTAAATACGAGAACACTCCCTTCCATAAAATGCTGAAAAGAACCGCCTTCGATACTTACGCTCACGCGAGTGGTATGTATAGATTTAATTTTATGGCGTAAAGTTACATCATTTGCTCGAAACAAACAAATTTTCGGAGCGGAATTTTCAAATAATCGTATATTCTGCCCCTGCCGCTTGACAAATGAGATGTTGTTAAAGAGCATTGAAACTCGCCCTAAATCGCCGCCGTATTGCAGCAGGTTTCAGAAAGGACTCCTTTTGGGGTGCAAAAGGACTCGTTTTGGACTGTGAAAGTACATATAAAAAGTGTTTGAGAGAAGAATGAGGAAAGTTTACTGGTTATCAGTTACTTTCCTCATTTTGGTTA
>JAIJMN010000141.1:0-6208 GCA_022735715.1 Prevotella sp. | reverse complement strand
ACCCCTCCCCCGTAGGGAGGGGAGTGATGTGATTGTTCTATATAAAAGATTTTTGAATATGTTCATATATATTATAATGTAAGGATTTGAATGTATTGACCGCTTAAATACCTGAGGCGGGAGTATTCATAATCTCTTCAATATACTGTCGGTTGTTAGAGAGGCGCGGTATCTTGTGCTGTCCGCCCAACTTGCCCTTAGAACGCAACCAGTCGTCAAACTGTCCGGGACGTGCCACTACTATCTCCAGATGTTGAAGCGTGATGTCGTGGAATCGCTTGGCTTCATAGTCGGAGTTGATGTCCTGCAAGCTACGGTCGAGAATGTCGGCAAACTCGTTGATGTCGGCAGGTTGCTTGGCAAACTCTATGAGCCACTGATGGCGGCACTTGGCGTTCTGGTCCATAAATACAGGTGCAGCCGTGTATTCCTTCACCTCGGCGCCCGTCTTCTGGCAGGCGTAAGCCAGTCCCTTCTCGGCGTTGTCCTGTATAAGTTCCTCGCCGAAGGCATTGATGAAGTATTTGGTACGACCGGTAATGACAAACTTATAGGGGCGAACGGATGTGAACTTGACTGTGTCGCCAATCATGTAGCGCCACAGTCCGCACGATGTGGAAATGAGCATAGCATAGTTCTTGCCTATCTCCACACCCTCAAGAGGCACGATGTTGGGCGAGTCGCTGTCGAACTCGTCCATAGGCAGAAACTCGTAGAACACGCCATAGTCGAGCATCAGCAGCATCGACTTGTCGGCAGGGTCGTTCTGTATGCCGAAGAATCCTTCCGATGCGTTGTAGGTCTCCATATAGTGCATCTTGTCGCTTGTAATGATGTGCTCATACTGCGGACGATACGGAGTGAAGGCAATGCCGCCATGGAAGAACACCTCCAGATTGGGCCAAACCTCATCAATATGCTCCTTGCCCGTAATCTCAAGCACACGCACCAGTACGCTGAGCATCCACGACGGAACGCCCGAAAGGTTGGTGACATTCTTGTTGAGACACTCGTGGGCTATGCGGTCGCGCTTCACTTCGAAGTCGCTAAGCAGAGCTGTCTGCTTCTTGGGCACACGTATGAGGTTGACGAGCGGATTGATGTTCTCGATAAGAATGGCACTCAAGTCGCCCACAAGCGAATCAGACAGATTATAGTTGGGCGAGTGCGATCCGCCGAGAATGAGTCCCTTGCCGTCGAACATACGGCTCTTTGGATTGTTCTGCAGATAAAGGGCTACAACGTCGGTGCCTCCTTGATAGTGTATGCGATGCAGTCCCTCGCTCGACACTGGTATAAACTTGCTCTTGTCGTTGGTTGTGCCCGATGACTTGGCATACCATTTCACGGTGCCAGGCCATAAGATGCTCGATTCGCCGTGGCGCATGCGGTCGATGTCGCCCTTGAGTTCTTCGTATGTGTTCACTGGCACGTTGCGCACGAAGTCATCGTACGAGCGTGTGTTGCCGAAAAGGTGGTTTCGGCCGTATTCTGTACCTGCCGCTGTATGCAGCAGATGCTGCAACACGTCGTGCTGCAGCGCTTCCGGTTCGGTGAAATGACGTTCCAGCTTGTGCTGTCGGGGAATGAACGCATTGCGTATGATGCCTGTTAAGCTCATTTGTATTTCGTTTGTTCTATATTTTTGTAAATTGCAAAATTACCTAAAACAAGCGAGAGGAGTGGGGTTTTTACTTATTTTAAGAGTAAAAAGGTGAAAAAGTAAAAAGGTAAAAGAGTAAAAGAGTAAAAGGGTAAAAAAAGTAAAAGGATAAAAAAGGTAAAAAAGTAAAAGGGGAGAGTATTCAAGAATTGGTATACATTTCTGCAAAGTCGTCCCGAAAATGTGATGAACACCAAGAAAAGTCGTGCCTAAAATGTGATAAGAGTAGTTAAAAGTCGTCCTGAAAATGTGATGACACTTTGTTAATACATTGATAATTAGTAAATTTGCAAAAACTGAATATATATGGAAAGAGTACTGATAGACGAATTACATAAATGGAAGAATAAATCCGACCGTAAACCACTTATCCTAAGAGGTGCAAGACAGGTAGGAAAGACGTGGTTGCTTAAAGATTTCGGCAAGAAATTCTTTAAGGATGTCTGCTATATCAACTTTGAGCAGAAAGATGTGTTAGGTGCTATATTCGAAGGTACGCTGTCGCCACAACGCATTATCGAACAGTTGTCGGTTTATTCAGGAAAAAAAATACAGCCAGCAGATACTCTGCTTATATTTGACGAGGTGCAGGAGATGCCACGTGCCCTAACCTCATTGAAGTACTTCGCCGAAGAAGCACCTGAGTATGCAATATGCTGTGCGGGTTCGTTGTTGGGAGTGGCGTTGCACGAGGGCACATCGTTTCCAGTCGGAAAGGTGGAATTTCTCGACCTGTATCCTCTTTCTTTTCGCGAGTTCTTGCTTGCCAATGGAGAAGAAATGCTGCTGGATTATATCTTGAAGAACGGACATCGCGACCTTGCTGCATTCACCGAAAAGCTTACGGATTATCTAAAGAAATACTTCGTTATCGGAGGTATGCCCTCTGCTGTGCTGAAGTGGTTGGACACTCACGACTTCTTCGAGGTTGATGATGTGCAGAAACAATTATTGGCAGCTTACGAGAACGACTTTTCCAAACACGCTCCACGGCAAATGATTGAAAAGATAAGGTATGTGTGGGATAGTATTCCCTCGCAACTTGCAAAGGAAAACAAGAAGTTTGTTTATGGTCTTGTTCGCGATGGCGCCCGAGCAAGAGAGTATGAAGACTCTCTGATGTGGCTTAGTGATGCCGGTGAGATTATACGTACATACAATATCAGTAAGCCTGACGTTCCGCTCAAAGCCTATGCCGACCTGAAAAGCTTCAAGGTTTTTCTGCTGGATGTAGGTTTGTTGAGGTGCTTGAGTGGAGTTTCGCCTAAGGTGATACTCGAAGGTAGTAAGATATTTGAAGAATTCAAGGGTGCGTTGACCGAACAATATGTTTGTCAAGAGCTGCAATTGTTCAAGCGTCTTCAAACTAATTTTTACTGGACCTCATCATCATCAGCCGAGGTAGACTTTCTTGTCTCTGACGGTATGGAGGTGTATCCCTTAGAATGTAAGGCAGGAATAACGATGAATGCCAAAAGTCTTAAGGTCTACAGACAGAAGTATATGCCAAAATGGTCTTTGCGCACAAGTCTGCTGCCATATAACAAGAACGAGGAAGAAGGCATTATCGATATTCCCTTATATATGTTGTTTGCATTGTCAACTATTTAGCCTTTGCCGGTGCTATGAATATCGAGGCACATATACTTACTGCCAGCACCAGGAGTATGAACACGAGCGAGCTGATGGCTCCAATCTCGATGTATTTGTGTATGAGCATCTTCACACCTATGAACACCAGCAACACGCTCACGCCTACCTTCAGATAGCGGAACTTGTCGGCTATGGCAGCAAGCAGGAAGAAGAGGGCACGCAATCCGAGAATGGCGAAGATGTTGGAGAAGAACACCACGTAGGGGTCGAGTGTCACAGAGAAGACGGCAGGTATGCTGTCGAATGCAAATATCAAGTCGCAGAACTCGATGAAGATTACGGTGAGCACAAGCGGAGTAAGGTGGAAGTGCTTGTTGAGGAATCGCACCACGGGATGGTTCATGGCGTTTATCTCTTCCTTCTTGTTGCGGTCCAAGAACATCTTTACGCCGCTGTACAGCAGGAAAACACCGAACACGAGCAATATCCATTCGAAACGGCTGATGAGTGCTGCACCTGCAAAGATGAAGACAAAGCGCAGCACGATGGCTCCCAGAATGCCCCAGTTGAGCGCATGCTGATACTCCTTCTTGTCGATGCCGAACGATGCGAATATCATCATCATCACGAAGAGGTTGTCTACCGACAGCGTCTTCTCTATCAGATAGCCCGATATATACGATATTGTCATGTAGTGGCGATACTGCTGCAGACTCGCCTCAAAGTCGTCGGGATTGAGCTTCAGATGCGAAGCATAGCGTGTCGAAACCGCCTGTAGGTCGTTGAAGTTCTGTATGCCATGCACCATGTCGCCATGAAAATACAGGAATATGGCGAAGGCAAGTGCCAGTACTATCCATACTGCCGTCCATGTTCCGGCTTCCTTTATGGACACGACGTGCGCCTTGCGGTCAATCACCAGCATGTCCAATACTAATATGGCTGCGATAAAGATCACAAAACCAACCAAAAAAAGTAATTCTGTTGTCAACATTTGTTCTATTTGTCTTTCAAATTGTAATATTTTGGGGTGCGAATTTAATCAAAATTATGTTCTTCACAAAATCTTTTATTGATACTAACCATATTTTTGATTAAATTTGCATATCAAACAATACTGTCAGAACGAGTGAAAAGATAAAAGATTTTGAGAATCTTCGGGATTTTACATGAAAAGATTTTGAGAATCTTCGGGATTTTGCATAAAAAGATTTTGAGGAAACCATATTTTTGAGTATATTCGCATCAGTAAAGTCATCAAAACAATAAAGATTATGAGGATATTCAAAAGAAAACTATACGACAAGCTGCTTGAATGGAAAAACAACCGACACGGAAAAACAGCAGTCTTGATAGAGGGTGCCCGACGTGTTGGCAAATCAACCCTGACAAAACAGTTTGCTGAGAATGAATATGAATCATATGTCATGATTGATTTTTCAATCGTTAGAGATGACGTATTAGAACTCTTCAATCATATCGACGATCTGGATTACTTCTTCTTGCAACTACAATTCCGACTTGGAGTGTCACTAAAAGAGCGTAAGTCATTGATTATTTTTGACGAAGTACAGAAATGCCCGAAAGCCCGACAAGCTATCAAACATCTTGTAGCTGATGGACGATATGACTATATAGAGACAGGTTCACTGATTTCTATCAAAAAGAACGTAAAAGACATTCTCATTCCAAGCGAAGAAGAAAAACTATTCCTATACCCTATGGACTACGAGGAATTCAAATGGGCATTAGGCGACAATACTGCTATTCCACAGCTGAGAATGCTCTTTGATAAAAAACTATCATTAGGCGATGCCGTCACCAGGAAACTGATGAGAGACTTCAGAATATACATGGTTGTCGGAGGAATGCCACAAGCAGTAGACACCTATATTGAGACAAACAATCTTATGGAAGTAGATAGAGTGAAACGCAACATCATTCAACTATATGAAGACGACTTCTATAAAATAGATTCTTCGGGCAGATTGTCCATGCTTTTCGATGCCATCCCCGCCCAACTCAATAGTAATGCCTCTCGATATCAAGTTGCAAGTGCTATAGGCAACAATACCGATTCTGAAAAAGTACTTCAACTAATATCAGAGCTTCGCGAATCTATGACCATAAACATGGCATATCATGCAAACGACCCTAATGTAGGTATGTCATTGGCTATGGACCCTAACAAATATAAAATGTATATTGGAGATACGGGATTGTTCATAACATTAGCCTTCAAAGACAAGGACTTCACCGAAAACATTATATATCAGAAATTGATGAGCGACAAATTGGATACCAACCTTGGATATGTGTACGAAAATATGGTGGCACAAATGTTGACAGCAACGGGCAACCGACTCTTCTACTATACTTTCCCTACAGAAACGGGAAAGCATAACTACGAGATTGATTTTCTTCTATCACGAGGCAACAAGATTTGCCCAATAGAAGTAAAATCATCGGGATATAAACGACATACATCACTCGATGCTTTCTGCCAAAAGTTTTCAAATAGAATACTGCAACGTTATATCATATACACAAAAGATTTACAAAAAGACGAACAAACCCTGTTCTTACCCGTGTATTTAACCCAATTTCTATAATATAGGTTCATCCGGTATTTGGAGTGATTCAATTATGAACATATAAGTAGCGGAGGTCTCCGGCCTCCGCAGTACCAAGTCGAGTACAAATCATCATTACTAAGAATAAAGTTTGCAATCATTGATTGCTGAGGTTTCAAAAGTCGAAAAAATAAGAATAGGGCTATTAGTAGGAGGAGGGCGTGTCAAAAGTCAAAGCAGCACGCCCCGAAGGGGTAGAAGCCCATAGCCCAGGGCAACACCCTACCCTTTATACACATCTTTTGTTCTTTGAAATCATTGGAATTCTGTATATTTGTCAGATGAAAAGTTCCCCATTTACGAGTCTGACATTTAACGA
>JAIJMN010000140.1:0-6218 GCA_022735715.1 Prevotella sp. | reverse complement strand
ACATTATATAATACATACTCGTTCTTCTCGGGCTATGCCAATGTTGACGCTTTCGACACAGAGGCAGCTCAGGTGCCCGTGGCAGAGCGTCCGGAGATTGACCGCTGGGTACTCTCTGTACTCAACACTCTCATCAAGGGCGTGCAGAAGGAGATGGAGAACTTTGACCCGACCCGTGCAGGCCGACTCATCGAGGACTTCGTCAACAACGACCTCTCTAACTGGTATGTACGTTTGAACCGCAAACGTTTCTGGGGCAAGGAGATGTCGCAGGACAAGCTTGCTGCTTATCAGACTCTCTACACCTGTCTGACAACAGTAGCCAAGCTCCTCGCTCCGTTCGCTCCGTTCTTTGCCGACCAGCTCTTCTGCGACCTTGGTGCAGCTCAGCTTGAGAGTACAACATCCGTACATCTCGCCAAGTTCCCCGTAGCCGACGAGCAGCTCATCGACTGCGAACTTGAGGAGCGCATGGGTATGGCACAGAAGATTACTTCTATGGTTCACGCTCTGCGCAAGAAGGTGAACATAGCTGTGCGCCAGCCGCTTCAGGCCATCATGATTCCTGCTGTTGACGACGAGCAGCGCCGCCACATCGAGGCTGTCAAGGACCTTATCCTCTCGGAGGTTAACGTCAAGGAACTTCGCTTCGTAGAGGGCTCGGGCGTATTGGTAAAGAAGGTGAAGTGCAACTTCCGCACCATGGGCAAGAAGTTCGGCAAGCTCATGAAGGGTATTGCTGCTGCTATGTCGGCTCTCGACCAGGAACAGATTGCCGAGCTCGAAGCCAACGGCAAGATAGCTGTAGAGGTAGAAGGCAACGCCGTAGAGGTAGAGGCTGCCGACGTAGAGATTATCTCGGAGGACATCCCGGGATGGCTCGTAAGCAACGAGGGCAAGCTGACCGTGGCTCTTGAGATAGAACTCAACGACGAGCTGCGCAACGAGGGTATGGCACGTGAGCTTATCTCACGCATACAGAACCTCCGTAAGGAGACCGGGCTTGAGATTACCGACCGAATCCACGTGACTCTCGCTCCCAACGAGAAGGTGGAGAAGGCCGTGGCAGGATTTGCTGACTATATACAGTCGCAGGTGCTTGCTCTCGACATTACGCTCGCCGACAACGACGGCATAGCTACCGAAATCGACGACTTCATGATAAACATAAAGATAGTTAAGGCTTAAACATAAACAGAGGCAGAAGGGTGCGACTCAGCAGGTCGCACCCGACTGCATTTTTTAACACACAACCTTATCATCCCACTAACAATCCTAACAACTATGGCAGAAAAATTACGTTACTCTGACGAGGAACTACAGGAATTCAAGAACATTATAAACGAAAAACTTCGCTTGGCACGCCGCGACTTCAACTCTATGATGCAACAGCTTATGAATGCTGACGGCAATGGGGTAGAGGACACTTCGCCAACATACAAGGCACTCGAAGAGGGTAGCGCTTCGCAGTCGAAGGAGGAGATAGCACAGATGGCCAACCGTCAGCAGAAGTTCATCCAGGGACTTGAGGCGGCACTTGTGCGTATTGAGAACAAAACCTACGGAATCGACCGTATTACAGGTCAGCTCATTCCTAAGGAAAGACTACGTATCGTGCCTCACGCCACCTTGAGTGTCGAGTCGAAGAATGCACGAAAGAAATAATATGGAAAACAAAAAGAAGTACATCACCAACGGATGGCTTGCCGTAGTCATCGTGGCTCTGATACTCATCGTCGACCAGATCATAAAGATAGAGGTCAAGACCAATATGACGTTGGGCGAGGCAATACGAATTACCGACTGGTTCTACATAGAGTTTATAGAGAACAACGGAATGGCGTATGGAATGACATTCTTCAACAAGCTTGTGCTGTCGCTATTCCGCACATTCGCCATCGGAGCTATCACATGGTACATCTGGCGTGTCGTCAAGACCGGAATCTTCAGCCGTGGCTATGTGGTATGTCTGGCTATGATACTGGCTGGAGCGGCAGGCAATCTTATCGACTGTCTGTTCTACGGACTCATCTTCGATGCCTCTACTCCGTTTAGTATGGCCGACTTCGTGCCGTTCGGTACAGGATATTCTACATTCCTGCATGGCAAGGTGGTGGACATGTTCTATTTCCCGATTATCCGCACTACTTATCCCGATTGGGTGCCGATGGTAGGCGGAGACGACTTTGTCTTCTTCTCACCAATATTCAATTTTGCCGACTCGTGCATAAGTGTTGGAGTGGCAGTACTGCTGCTGTTCTTCAGAAAGGACCTGGAGCGAATGTCTTTAGCTTGGAAAAAATGACAAATACTAATAATGTAGACAATATGGCAAGAGTGTCAGGCATGCTGCGTATGCTGGCTGCCTGCCTTGTATTGTTCATGACCGTTGTTCTGTCAGGATGCAAGCCGGGAATCCCCGGACGCTATCTGCAGCCCGACGAAATGGCCGACATCCTGTACGACTACCATCTTGCTGAAGGTATTGTGCAGACCGACTATAGCTCGTCCGACTCGATAGCTATGCGAGCCTATCGCATCAATATCCTGCATAGCCACGGAGTGTCGGAAGCCGACTTCGACTCGTCGATGGTTTATTATACACGCCACACTCGCGAGTTGCAGCAGGTGTACAACAAGATAGGCGACCGACTCGACCGCGAGGCTGTAGAACGAGGCGGACAAGCCGGATTTGCCGACATGACCGACAACGCAGATACTACCAACGTGTGGAAGCTGTCGTCGGCCTTTGTACTGTCGCCTTATGTGGCGACAAACCGTATGTCGTTTGAGATTAAGGCCGACAGCTCGTATCATGAGGGCGACCGCATGGTGCTCGACTTCGACGCTCAGTTCCTCTATCAGGACGGTATGCGCGACGCTTCGGTTGTACTTGCCGTTACCTACGCCAACGATAGTGTGGAGTATGTCAACAACAGCATCAACTCGTCTACCCACTATCATATGCAGATAACGAACGAGGGACGGTTGGCTATAAAGGCTGTGCGTGGATATTGGATGCTGTCGAGCGACAGGTCTATGCCGACATCATCAGCCACTACATTCAAACTCTTTGTCGTTTCTAACATACGACTTGTGAGAATGCATGTAGCCGAACCCGTAATCAATCCGGAAGACGAAGACCAGAAGGCCGACTCGCTCAACCGCCCCAGACTTGACAGTCTAAAACGTCTGCCGCCTCCCACTCCCCTAAAAGACCGCCGCATATGACACGTATAGTGGCAGCCAATAGGGTGATTGATGCGGATGGCGACGAGATGAAGCCAGGCGTGGTAGAACTGGAAGGAAAGTACGTAAGTAGTGTCTATCCCTTGTTTGGTGAGCGTCCGTTTACAGAGTGGCTTGGTGGCACGATCAATATCAAGCGCTCTGCCGACGGAAGGCTCCAAGCCTATAAGGATGGAGAGGTAATCATCGATAATCAATAAAACAGATAATTAACAATTAAACATTATATTATGCTTAGTGTAAACGAATTGGAAGACCGCCTTATTGACCTCGCTTTTGCAGAGGACATAGGCGACGGCGACCACACAACCCTTTGCTGCATACCTGACACAGCTATGGGCAAGTCGCACTTGTTGATAAAGGAAGACGGCATTCTTGCCGGAGTAGAAGTGGCAAAGCGCGTATTTGCACGTTTCGACCCGACCATGCAGGTTGAGGTTCTGATTGGCGATGGTGCCCACGTGAAGAAGGGCGATATAGCTATGGTGGTTACCGGCAAGGTTCGCTCGTTGCTTCAGACCGAGCGCCTTATGCTCAACATCATGCAACGCATGAGCGGTATCGCTACTATGACAGCCAAGTATGTAGAGCGCCTCAAGGGTACAAAGACTCACGTTCTCGATACTCGTAAGACTACTCCCGGAATGCGTATGCTTGAGAAACAGGCTGTAAAGATTGGTGGCGGTATGAACCATCGTATCGGTCTGTTCGACATGATTCTGCTTAAGGACAATCACGTAGACTTTGCCGGCGGTATTGCCAACGCCATCAACCGTTGTCACGAGTATCTCAAGGAGAAGGGTCTCGACCTGAAGATTGAGATTGAGGTACGCAATTTCGACGAGCTGAAACAGGCTATGGATTGTGGCGGCATCAACCGTATTATGCTCGACAACTTCTCGGTAGAGAACACCAAGAAGGCTGTAGAGATGGTTGCAGGCAAGTACGAGACCGAGTCGAGTGGTGGCATCACCTTCGACACAATTCGCGACTATGCCGAGTGTGGTGTCGACTTTATTTCTGTAGGTGCCTTGACTCACTCTGTAAAGGGACTTGATATGTCGTTTAAGGCTTGCTAATCATGAATATATCAAAGCAAATTAAGACTATTGCCCTTGCCGCTATTATGTCGGCTTCGGCAATAGAGTCTTCAGCTTGTACCAACCTTATCGTTGGTAAGAAGGCAAGTGTCGACGGCTCGGTACTCGTATCCTATAATGCCGACGACTACGGCATGTTCGGCCACTTGTGCCACTATCCGGCAGGAACTCATAAGAAGGGCGAGATGCGAAAGATATTCGACTGGGACACAGGCGAGTATCATGGCGAAATACCCGAGGCTCCCGTAACATGTAATGTTATCGGTAATATCAACGAGTTTCAGCTCTCTATTGGCGAGACCACTTATGGCGGACGTGAGGAGATGGTAGATACTACCGGTATTCTCGACTACGGTTCGCTCATATACGTCACTCTCCAACGTGCCAAGACAGCCCGTGAGGCAATCGCGGTTATGACTTCGCTTGTAGAGAAATACGGCTATTGCTCTGAGGGCGAAACGTTCTCAATCTGCGACCCCAACGAGGCGTGGATTATGGAGATGATGGGTACTGGTCCTGGCAGCAAGGGTGTTGTTTGGGTGGCTATGCGAATACCTGACAACGCTATCTGCGCTCATGCCAACCAGAGCCGTATCGGCAAGTTTGACATGAAGGACAAGAAGAACGTGCTCTACTCGAAGAATGTCATTTCCTATGCCCGCAAGATGGGATGGTTTATTGGTAAGGATGCCGACTTCTCATGGAAGAATACCTATGCACGTCCTGACTTCTCGGGTCGTCGTTTCTGCGACGCTCGTGTTTGGAGCTTCTTCAATCACTATCAGAAAGGATTCGACCGCTACCTGCCTTGGGCACTTGGCAAGGACCCTAATGCCGAGGACATGCCTCTGTGGATTATACCAGACCGTAAGCTTAGCGTACACGACGTAGAGATGGGTATGCGCGACCATTACGAGGGAACAGCCTTGGCTCTCGACACAACCAATGTTGGTGGTGGTATATATCAGATGCCTTATCGTCCCACACCATTGCAGTTTAAGGTTGACGGCAAGACTTACTTCAACGAGCGCCCGATCTCTACCCAGCAGACAGCTTTCTCGTTTGTATCGCAACTTCGCTCATGGATGCCGCGCGAGATTGGTGGCGTGATTTGGTTTGGCAACGACGATGCAAACATGGTGGCATACACACCAGTATATTGTGGCAATACAGTTCAGCCTGAGTGCTACAACACTCCAGGTGCCGATGCTGTGACATTCTCCGACAAGAATGCATTCTGGGTTTGCAACTGGGTGAGCAACATGGTTTACCCGCGTTACTCGCAGATATTCCCCGAACTGCAGACTTTGCGTGACTCGCTCGAAGCAAGCTACTTTGCTCAGCAGGCCGATTTCGAGAAGAAGGCTATGAATCTCTATGCTACCGACAAGCCAGCAGCCCTTCGTATGCTCAACGACTATAGCGTGGAGAAGGCTCAGCAGATGCTTGCTGAATGGAAGAATCTCGCAATCCGTATCATCGTGAAGTACAACGATATGGGTGTGAAGCAGGAGAAGAACGGCAAGATTATCCAGAAGACTATGCGTCCAGGCTATCCCGAGAGTTTCGCAAGAAAGCTCGTTAAGGAGACAGGTGACTGGTATGCTGTGCCTGAAAACAAATAAAAGGAGCTAATCAGCATCCTTATTATATTAGGTTAGGAGGTTTTGGTTATAATGCCAATACCTCCTTTTTTTAGTACCATTCTACAAGTAACACCTTTTCGAGCAAATCCTTAGTCCTGCAAATCTCAACCGAGCCCCTACAAGGTAGTTATGAGAAACGTTTTTCTGATGAAACTCCTTTCTTGTCAATACAATCACATGAGCCACCTATCCAAACGTAATATGTAGAAGTATCTTGTGTCAT
>JAIJMN010000139.1:0-6288 GCA_022735715.1 Prevotella sp. | reverse complement strand
GCTGTAAAGAACTACAACGACATGAAGCCGATGATTCTTGAGGGCGACCAGTATCGTTTGGTTTCTCCATACGAGGGTAGCCACTGCGCCGTCAACTATGTAAGCAAGGACAAGCAGCGTGCCGTACTTTTTGCCTACGACCTGCATCCACGCTACAAGGAACCGCAGATGAACGTGAAGCTGCAGGGTCTCAACCCCACCAAGGTCTACACCGTCAAGGAAGTCAATCTTATGCCAGGCAAGGCTTCTGAGCTTGAGTGCAATGGCAAGCAGTATAGTGGCGACTATCTTATGAAGGTTGGCTTGAATGTATTCACTGCTAAGGATGGCACAAGCCACGTGCTGACATTAGAGTAATCCGATATTTTATGACATCGTTTATGTGACAATAAAAAAGGGAATGTAAAAGTGCAAAAAAACTTTTACATTCCCTTTTCTCTTTTATGCGAGTTTCGCTATAATTCTTTTTCGTCTACGTTATTATGCCTTGATGTTGGGCTCTTCCAGACCGAAGCCTCTCTTCTTGTCGAGAGCCTTGAGATAGATGGCGAAGAGCAGGGCGAGAACGCCGAAGCTTGCGAATACTGTCAATGGCACGGTGTAGTCGTAAGGGATGAAGTCGGCACCGGCTTCCTTGGCTGCTATAACGGCAGGGTTGTCGGCGTTGGTGGAAGCGAGGAGGTTGCCGATGAGCTTCGGTACGAAGCAGAGGCCGATGTTCTGCACCCAGAAGATGAGACAGTAAGCCGAACCGAGAATCTTCTCGTCGATAATCTTCGGAACGCTTGGCCACAGGGCTGCTGGCACGAGGGCAAACGAGATGCCGAGCAATACGATGGTAGAGTAGGCGATGAGCGGACTCTTTGTTGCCGGCAATACGAAGGCGAACACGAGGTGGCAGCAGATGAGGAGCAATGCACCGCCCATAAGCATTGTGGCACCCTTGCCCTTGCGGTCGAGGAAGTTGCCGAGGAACGGAGTGATTACGGCTGCGCCAATCGGGAACCAACGGAATATGTTGGCAGCATCCTCAGGCGAGATACCGTCGAGGTTGCACTGCAACATGTTGGCACCGTAGCGCTGGAACGGGAAGATGGCCGAATAGTAGAGCACGCAGAGCAGAGCTACAATCCAGAACACCTGCGAAGAGAATATCTTGCCGAGGTCGCTGAACTTGAACTCATCCTCCGGGTCGCCAGCCTCCTCGGTTGTACCCAACTGCTTGTCGAGCGTCTTGTCCATGAAGGTGAACACGATGAAGGTGATAAGGCCGATGAGCAGCAATACTGTGCAGAATGCCACTGGGGCTACTACTGTGCCGAAGTGGTTGGCGATGATTGGCGAGATAGAGAAGATAGCGAACACGCCTACACGTGCGATAGCCATCTCCAATCCCATAGCAAGCGCCATCTCCTTACCCTTAAACCACTTTGCAATGGCCTTAGAAACTGTAGTACCTGCCATCTCGCAGCCGCAACCGAAGAGCATGAAGCCGAAGCAAGCCATCTTAGCACTTGCGGGCAGAGTCACCCACCATGAGTTGAGCCAGTCGGCAAGGGCTGTCTGTGCGAACCAGTCGCTGATACCGATAAACTTGATAAGCGCACCGATGAACATCATTGAGGCAGACAGAACGCCAGTGAAGCGCACGCCCATCTTGTCGAGGATAACACCGGCAATGATGAGGAAGCCGAGCACGTTGACGATGTACTCAGATGCTGCATAGGTACCGAATGTGTCCGGACCCCATCCCTTCTGGCTTTCCATAAGGGCCTGGATTGGTGACATTACATCGACAAACATATAGCCGAAGAACATCATGGAAGCGACAAGCACAAGGGCTGTCCAACGTGCCCATGCCTTATCGTTCAATAATTGTTTTACTTGTTGAACCATATTTTAAATTTTGAGTTTTGAATTTTGAGTTTTGAATTGTTGCCGAAGGCAATTTTGAGTTTTGAATTTTGAGTTTTGAATTGGTCGGCCGTTGGCCGATTGAGAATTGAAGAATTTTGAATTCATGATTGAATAATTCCTAATTCATAATTGAATAATTCCTAATTCATAATTGAATAATTCCTAATCGCCGTAGGCGACCAATTCAAAACTCAAAACTCCTAATTCACTTAAGCCACTTGTCGAGCCATCCGAAGAATGTGCGCTGCCAGAGCACACCGTTCTGCGGTTTGAGTACCCAGTGGTTCTCGTCGGGGAAGATGAGGAGCTCGGCGGGTATACCGCGCATACGTGCTGCGTTGAAGGCGCCGAATCCTTGGTTGGCATTGATGCGGTAGTCCTTCTCGCCGTGGATGCAGAGTATAGGAGTGTCCCACTTGTCTACAAACTTGTGCGGTGAGTTCTCGTAGGTGCGGCGTGCACGGTCGGTCATGTCCTTGTTCCAGTAAGCGTCTTCATACTCCCAGTTAGAGAACCAAGCCTCCTCGGTGTCGGTATACATCGACTCAAGGTTGAAGGCACCGTCGTGGGCGATGAAAGCCTTGAAGCGCTTGTTGTGGTGGCCGGCAAGATAGTAAACCGAGAATCCGCCGAAGCTTGCGCCTATACATCCCAAACGGTCCTTGTCTACGTAAGGCAGGTTGTTGGCAGCGTCGTCGATAGCCGACAGATAGTCGTCCATGCACTGGCCTGTCCAGTCGCCCGATACAGCCTCGTTCCACTCATGTCCGTAGCCCGGCAGTCCGCGACGGTTGGGGGCAATGACTACGTAGTCGTTGGCAGCCATAATCTGGAAGTTCCAGCGATAGCTCCAAAACTGGCTTACGGGGCTCTGTGGTCCACCCTCGCAGAAGAGCAGTGTGGGGTACTTCTTGTTGGGGTCGAAGTGTGGAGGCAGAATCACCCATACCTGCATCTGCTTGCCGTCGGTGGTCTTCACCCAGCGCTCCTGCACCTTGCCCATTTCGAGCTGGTCGTAGAATGCCTTGTTCTCGTTTGTAATCTGCTGCACCTTGGTCTTCTTCACGTCCTTGCCCGGAGTGATGATGTACAGCTCGTCGGCCTGCGAGATGCTGTGGCGTGAAGCCAGAATCTTGCCGGTCTTGCCGAGCATCTGTATTGATCCGAAGTCCATCCAGTCGTCGGTGAGTGCACGCACGTCGCCGTTGAGGTTGGTCTGATACATGTTCACGCAGGCGTGCCAGCATCCGATGAAGTAGAGAGTCTTCGAGTCGGCATTCCAGCAGAAAGCGTCAACGTTCGAGTCGAACTTCTCTGCTACATACTTCTTCTCGCCGGTAGCGAGATTGTATACGCAGAGACGGTTGCGGTCGCTCTCATATCCGTCATTCTTCATCGACTGCCAAGCCACGTACTTGCCGTCGGGCGAGAACTGCGGATTGGTGTCGTAGCCCATGTTGAGGTCGCCCTCCTGATGGTTAATGGCCTGGGTCTTCATTGTCTTGGTGACGTTGATTTCCGGGTCCTTATATCCCTCAGGCTTGCAGAGATTCTTTGTCGAACCAGAAGCTACGTCATACAGATAGATGTCAGAGTCGGTAGAGATGGCGTAGTTTACGCCAGTCTTCTTGCGGCATGTGTATGCAATGGTCTTCGAGTCGGGGCTCCAAGCCAGCTGCTCCACACCGCCGAAGGGTGCCATAGGACACTCGTAAGGCTCGCCCTCGATGATGTCCTTGCCGTTGTCTATACCATTCTCTGTTACGTCAGCCACGAAGGGATGAGCTACGCTTTCCACGTAATGGTCCCAGTGGCGGTAGTTGAGGTCGGTCACGCGTCGACCTGTAGCCAGTGGCAGGTCGTCGGGATTCTTCTGTATGCTTTCGTGATAAGGCAGCGACTTGATGAGAATCACCTTCTTCCCGTCGGGCGAGAACTTGAATCCCTCAATGTCGATGTCGCTCTTGGTGAGCTGTCGGCGATCGGTGCCGTCGGCGTTCATCGACCACAGCTGTCCCTTTGTTAGGAACGCGATGCGCTTGCCGTCCTCTATCCATGCTGCGTCAGTCTCGCTGGCAGCGGTAGTGGTGAGTGTGCGCTGTAGCTTACCGTCGGCGCTTACGGTGTAGAGCATCTGCTGGCTCTTGTTCTCCTTAACGCTGTAGTAGCCCACTTGATAAACTACGGTCTTGCCGTCGGGCGAAGCGGCTGCTCCGCCTACGCGTCCCATAGCCCACAGTGTTTCGGGGGTCATACGGTCGCCCTTGCTGATAGCAGCAACATTGGTAGTTTTGCCAATCATAGTTTGTGCTTCGGCATTGATGCTGGCGCAACCTAAAAGGGCAGCGGCAGCGATTGATAAAGCTTTGTTCATTGTAGATATGTTTAGGGTAAGATGTTTAAAAATAAAGTTGAGAGTTGATTTTAAACTCTCAACTCTCAATTAATGTAACTCTAAACTGTCAATTTCATTTAAAGTCCCTTGCGCTTGCGCTCCAGTTCTTCGCGCTTGCGCTGCATTTCCTGCTGCTGCTCCTGCATAGCCTGGAGGCGTGCAGCCAGTCCGCTCATTTTCTTAGGGTTGTTCTTGTTCTCCTCATACTTCTTCTCAAGAATGGCGAGCAGCTTCTCGTCGTTGGTAGTTCTGCGCAGTATCCACATGATGGCAGCGCTGAAGAACAGCGAGATGAAGTAGTAGAAGTTCAGTCCGGCAGAGTAGTCGTTGAACATGAAGAAGAACATCAGCGGCATGAGGAACATCATCCACTGCATCATCTTCATCTGCTCAGCCTGTTGGCCTACCATCTGGTCGCGCTGCTGGCGCATGGTCATCAGCGAGTAGAGGATGTTGGCAACGCAGAAGAGGATACATGTAAGCGAGAGGTGGTCGCCGATGAGCCACAGATTGGTGTTCCACTCGATGATGGGGTCGTAGGTCGAGAGGTCTTTAATCCAGAGGAAGCTCTCGCCACGCAGCTGAATGGCGTTAGGCACGAAGTTGAACATCGCAATCCAGATAGGCATCTGTATGAGCATAGGCAGACAGCCCGACAGCGGCGACACGCCATACTTGGCATATTCGGTCATCATAGCCTGCTGCTTCTGCATCTGGTCCTCAGGCTTGTTAAGATGCTTGGTTGCTTCTTCTAATTTCGGCTTGAGCACGCGCATCTTTGCCGACGACATATAGCTCTTCTTCACCATAGGATAGGTGATGAACTTCAGGAGCAATGTAATGAGAATCAGCACGATACCCATGTTGATGTTCAGTCCGGTGAGGAAGTCGAATACGTAGATAGTGAACCAGCGGTTGATAATGCGGAAGAGCGGCCAACCGAGGTAAACCAAGCGCTGCATGTCGAGATCCTTGTTGAATGCGCACTCCTTTTCAACACGCTTCAGCAGACGGAAGTCGTTCGGACCATAGTAGAAGTCAAACTCTGAGGGAGTCTTTCCGCTTGGGTCGAAGAATGTCTTCATCTTGGCCTCATACTGCTTCAGATAGCCCGAGCCCTTCTCCTGCGGAATGCTTGTCATCTGCGAATTCTCGGCGAAGTCGTTCTTGGCAATCATCACAGCCGAGAAGAACTGGTTCTTGAAAGCCACCCAGTCAATCTTCTTCTCGATGGTCTCATTCTCAATCTTCTTGCCCTCCGACAGGTAGTCGGTGCCACCGTCGGCCTTATGATAGGTCAGAGTAGCGTAGCGGTTCTCAAATGTGAATCCGCGCTCCTGCTGACGAGCCATGTCCTTCCACTGTACGTCCATCTGTGTAGTCGACGGAGCAAAAGCGCCAGCCAGTCCTACGGCCTGCACCTTAGTGTGCAGCATATAGTCCTTGCCCAGCACATAGTCGATGACGAGCGACTTGCCTGCACCAGCCACAGCGGTCATAGTCACAGTAGAGTCGGTCTGGTTTGACGGTGTGAAGTAGAGGTCGGTAGTATTGATGTTCACCTCCTTGGCAGCCAGAGCGAAGTTGAGGCTCTGAGTCATGCCGTCGAAGAGCGTAACGTTCTTGTTGCCGTTGCGGTCCTCAAAATTCTTGATAACAGCCTTCGACACTACGCCGCCCTTAGTGCTGACGGTTAGTTCTACGCTCTTGTTCTTCAGTACAACGTCGGTAGCGTTGCCCTGCAGAGCAGCGTGAAACAGAGCTGTAGTGTCGGCCTCGGCAGCTGCCTTAGCCTGTGCAGTCTTCTGCTGTGCTGCCATTTTTGCAGCATTTTCGGCCTTTGCTCGTGCCACGTTCTCGATTGAGTCCTGTTTCTGTTGTTCAGCGATCTGCTCGGCAGAAGGCTGGCTCCAGATGCCAAATCCAATCAGTACGGCGGCTATAAGCACAAAGCCGATGATGTTGTTTTTGTCCAC
>JAIJMN010000138.1:0-6294 GCA_022735715.1 Prevotella sp. | reverse complement strand
ACACGCCCCGTAACGCAGGGAATGGACCAGGCTGAGGCTGCGCTCAATTCGGGTTTAGCCCAGGTGATGGACGTTCCGGGCTTCAACTATCGTGTACACAAGTACGACAAGAACATACGTCAGCTGCCTACGGGATTCCTCTTGGGTTCGGAGACAGCCTCAACAGTCAGCTCGCGCGGCGTGTACAAGTTCCCCGTCGAGCCTTCCGACTCAAAGAAATATGCCGACGGCCAGTGTTCAAGTTATGATGTTGAGTATTGTCCGTGGAGCAATCTACCCGACGACGACTGGCAAATGCAGGATGACCGCGACTATGTGATAGGCGAGTTTGTATGGACCGGCTACGACTATCTGGGCGAACCGTCGCCCTACGACGAGTATTGGCCGTCGCGCTCGAGCTACTTCGGCATCTGCGACCTTGCGGGTCTGCCCAAGGACCGTTACTACCTATATCGCTCACACTGGCGCAAGGACGTCCCGACGCTGCACGTATTGCCGCACTGGACATTCCCCGGACGCGAGGGCGAGACCATACCCGTCTACTGCTACACGTCGTATCCGATGGCAGAACTCTTCGTCAACGGCAAGAGTCAGGGCCGCATCGCCCACAACCCCGGCTCGCGTCTTGACCGCTACCGCCTGCGCTGGAACAACGTGAAGTACGAGCCGGGCGAGATACGCGTTGTGGCTTACGACTACGACGGCACTCCTAAGGCAGAAAAGACAATACGCACGGCTGGCGCTCCGGCTCGTATCGTGCTGAAAGCCGACCGCAGCAGCATCTCGTCGAAGGGCGAAGACCTTGCATTTGTGACCGTATCGGTAGTAGACAAGGACGGCAATGCGTGTGCCACGGCTGCCAACAAGATGAAATTTCATGTGACGGGCGCTGCCAAGTTCCGTGCAGCCTGCAACGGCGACGCAACATCGCTCGTGCCATTCAACTCAACCGAAATGCCGCTGTTCAGCGGCGAGCTCGTGGTTGTTGTTGAAGGACTGAAGCACGGCACGGCAACACTCAGCGTCTCAAGCGAAGGTTTGCCCATGGCAACGCTGCCCATAATAGTGGAGTAAACTGCTGACAACAGATGCGCGCCTATCTGCGCTCGATTTTGAAGGATAAATACAACGTTTCGGAGGCTGCCGACGGCAAGCAAGGTCTGGAGAAGGCGTGCCGTGAGGTTCCCAAGCTGGTCATCTGCGACGTTATGATGCCCGTTATGGACGGACTGGAGTTTACGCCACAGCTCAAGCAGAACATGGCTACAAGCCATATCCCCGTGATTCTGCTCACCGCACGCTCGCTGGCAGAACAGCGTGAAGAGGGATACGACACAGGTGCCAACTCTTACCTGACCAAGCCTTTCTCGGGTTCGGTGCTCCTGGCTCGTGTAGACAACCTGCTGCGCAGTCGCACTATGTTGCGCTCGCTCTTCTCGGGCGACAAGAAGGAGGAGGCTGTCGAGGAACAGTTGGGCTCTCACGCGTACAACTCTACCAAAAGTGAAAGCCATGACAGGTCAGACTCCGGTAGACTTACTAAAAAAGGCGCGCCTTGAACGGGCACGCCTGCTGGTGGAAAAAACAGATAAGTCAATCTCTGAAATAGCATACGAAGTAGGATTCACCGCCCCGTCATATTTCAACAAATGCTTCAAGGACGAATTCGGAGTTAATCCCGGCGCATTGAGGGAGCAAGGCTCGAAATTGTAGTATTGGGAATAAGTGTGCAAAAAAATAGCATCCAACACATCAACTTGGCTTCATCGTTGGACTACGAGCTGTTACCTGTATGAGTATTATGTTGATGATAAGACATACGAGGGAAATTCTCTCGTTGAGGAAGGTGATGTCAGCAAAATAGTAACCGATACAACCTGTGTGGAATAACTCAAATTATTCTAAAAAAAACAACTTGCTCGGAAGAATTTATTGACATTTATATTCAAGATTTGTCAATAAGGAAGAAAGCTACGCACACAGCTGTTTCACCTAATTTCCCAATAATAGACTTGATATTCAATTACGACTTGTCGAAACTGAGAGTCCAGCACTATTCATTCAATGAAGCGGACGATGTCACCGAGAACGACCAATTTATATATATTGGTTGGTGTGACGCTTTTCTTCTCGCCATTCTAAGGGAAACAGGCGAAATCTAAAAATGCAAACTATTTGATTGAAACGATTATTCACTTTCTGCGGATTGCAAATACGCAAAAGGCTAAAGAAAAACAAACAATAAATTGTTTAAGACTGTACAATGTAAGAGCGGAAAGCAAACAGAGGCAACCTTTTTTAACAGTCTGTTTCCGCTCTTCTTTACGTCTATGTTTATTGGGGGTTAGAACATCATACTGATGTTCAGTCCAAGCGTCTTATTATTGTAGAATGGCATTCCTATAGCCCGGACAGTGGTCTGATGGCATTTTGATTTTGTGAAAACCTTTGGATATAACCAATAAGCGAATTTTGTGCTGATTATACCAATGCACGCTCCTGCAACGACATCGTTAAGATAATGGCGGTCATTGTAAATCCGTAGATACCCGGTAGTTGCAGCTATAAGATACCCAGAATAACCAATCCAAGGTGATACACCTTTATATTCTTGATATAAGAACTCGGCACCCATAAATGCTGTGGCAGTATGCCCCGATGGAAAAGAATTCCTTGCATTGGTATCAGGGCGTTTTTCTTTGAATGTACGTTTCATCCCGTTGACCAATATCCCCATTACAGCATACGACATAGCGAGAATGCCTGTCCTATCTGCAAATGTATGTTTTCCCTTTATACCCATAGCATTGAGTCCATAAACTGCAAGCGTAGGAGTATATTGCATATAGTTGTCAAACCTTACCTTGTGCTCACCCCTTGCAGACAATTTGTCTTGGATATTCTCACGTTGCTTGATTAGCCATCCATTGTGGACACAAAGGGCGGAGACCCCTGTAAGCACAGTCGGGACCACCAATGTTTTCAACTTTAGATGATGAGAATTGTCTGACACAATAGAGTCTTGCGGAGTCATATAGTACAAGCTATCTTGTGCATGTACGGATACGACACAGCTAAAGAGGAAGAGTATGGATACACTCCTCCCATTCCTAATAAGTTTGTTCATTTAAAGCGCTAATTTGGGCGAAAACTATCTTAGCGGTGGAATCGTGGGATTTCTTTAAAAGGGCTATGGAAAAAGACAAATGGCGTGAACGACACCTATCTAATCCAAAGGCCCTGAGAAAGCCCACACATACCGATAAGCTCCGTCCACGCCAAAGCGCAGACGTTTACTGAACTTATTCTTTCGGTATATGTTTCTTGAAATTTCTCAGGTTTCATGGATTAACCGAATAAATAGCAAACGCGATTTTTATTATGTCTATTTTATTTGTTTTATATGCTCTTGATATTTTTGTCGTCTTAATTTCATGTCGGAATGGTTAGGTGCATAGCCTCTCATGCCGAAGTAAAAATACGAGGCCTTTAGAAATGGAGGTATCAAATGGAGGAGGTGTTCCATTAATATCCATAATAAAGTTCGCATTGTACATTGATTGATTTACAAAGATATATATTTTGTCTAAAATCACAGGAATATATTGGAGAAATTCTTTTGCTACAATACTTTTTTTAACATCATTGCTTATTTTAGAACCATGAAAACAAACTTATAAATTATGAAATAACAAATTCAGATAGAAACCCCTCGTTCCTTCATCGTTCGCTCTTCGATACCTCTCAGTTTGTTTCACATTCATCCTCCATTATGCCTTCGTTATACCACCGTTATGGCTTCGCTTCGTTAACGGAGGTAGATCGAGTTTACTACGGAGGATGAATGAAAGACGAACGATGAAGAAACGAACAACGAACGAAGGAATACGTAGAGGAAAAGAGGTGAAAAACTAAGTCTACAGCAAGCACTATAATAAAACAAAGCCAAGTCGAACAATTTTAAGAATGTGAAATTAGCTTAGTCTACATAAGTTGGATGTGAGGTCATTATTAGTCTGGTCTCTGGCACATTTGCCACAAATGGGTCAATAGGAATTCTCAGTATCTGATCGTAAAGAGAAATCCAAAAGACCGATATGAATTTAAAACAATAATATTTGATTCAGCAAAAGAATAAAAGAACAAAAAAATTGCAGCCTCGCGAGGAAATATTTGTTACCTCGTGAGGCCGCAATCATTCACTCAAAGAGTGACAACTTTTCAGTCAACATAAACCAACTTCTCAACCGAAGAGCAGCAACTTTACACTCTACATAAAACAACTTCTCAATCGAAGAGCGGTAACTTTACACTCAACATTAACAATGGTCTGCGAAGTTAATTGTTTATTGAGATACAACTATCGGTTAATCACAAAACCATAGAGCTAAGCTGCATTCTAAAAGTCAAACGACAATTGAGTTGCACCAGTCAAGTTGTAACTCATACGATGATAAGGAGACGGGCCATGCAAACGTATTCCCTCACGGTGAGCCTTTGTTGGATATCCTTTATTGCATTGCCAATCATAATAAGGATATTCCTCAGCCAATCGGCACATATATTCATCACGAAACGTCTTCGCAAGAATACTCGCAGCAGCAATTGACTGATACTTGCCATCACCCTTTACTATCGTAGTGTAAGGAACCTCGCCATAAGGATTAAATCTATTTCCATCCACAATAATTGCCTCCGGACGAACCGTAAGCTGGTCAAGGGCGCGATGCATTGCAAGAAAACTCGCATTAAGAATATTAATCTTGTCTATCTCCTCGGGGGTTACTACACCTACAGCCCAAGCTACAGCATCACGAATAATTTGATCGCGCAACTCACGGCGACGCTTCTCTGAAAGCTTCTTGGAATCATTAAGCAAAGGATTGTCATAATTCTTAGGCAATATAACGGCAGCTGCATAAACACTACCAGCCAAGCAACCACGACCTGCTTCATCACATCCGGCCTCAATAAGATCAGTATAAAAATGTGGGAGTAAACGAAGTTTGCATTCTGTCTTTTTCATATCAATATATAAAAAACAAAAAAGAAAGGCTGGCAGAACTCTTCAGTCCTACCAGCCTTTTTTATTGAGATAAAGTCGATAATTCGAATTATTCAGCCTTTGCCTCTTCTGTAGCCTCTGTTGCAGGAGCCTCAGTTGCAGGAGCTTCTACAGCTTCTGCTGACTTGCGACTACGGCGAGTCTTCTTACCAGCCTTAGCAGTCTTAGCCATGTTCTCGTTGAAGTCAACGAGCTCGATGAATGCGATAGCAGCAGCGTCACCCTTACGAGTACCGAGCTTGATAACGCGAGTATAGCCACCGGGACGGTCACCAACCTTCTCTGCTACAGTGCTAAAGAGCTCCTTGATAGCATACTTGTTCTGGAGGTAGCTGAACACTACACGACGAGAGTTTGTGCTGTCGTCCTTGCAGCGTGTAATCAGCGGTTCTACATACATCTTCAAGGCCTTAGCCTTGGCAAGAGTCGTAGTGATTCTTTTGTGCATAATCAGCGAGATAGCCATGTTAGCGAGCATAGCGTTACGATGAGATGCAGTACGACCCAGGTGGTTGAATTTCTTATTGTGTCTCATTTTGTTTTATTCTTTATCTAATTTGTATTGAGTAATGTCAGTTCCAAACGACAGATTCAGACTCTCGAGCAAATCATCAAGCTCTGAAAGCGATTTCTTACCAAAGTTACGGAACTTCAAGAGGTCAGTCTTGTTGTACTGAACCAAGTCGCCAAGCGTCTCAACATCGGCAGCCTTAAGACAGTTAAGCGCACGAACCGAGAGGTTCATATCTACCAACTTTGTCTTCAAAAGCTGACGCATATGCAAAACTTCCTCATCAAACTCTTGGTTGCCTTCGTGCTCTGGGCTTTCGAGAGTTATCTTCTCGTCGCTGAAGAGCATAAAGTGCTGGATGAGGATTTTGGCAGCTTCCTTGAGCGCATCCTTCGGGTGAATGGAACCGTCCGTAGTGATTTCGAGTACAAGCTTGTCGTAGTCAGTCTTCTGCTCAACACGATATGGCTCTACTGCATACTTTACATTACGGATTGGGGTGTAGATAGAATCGATTGGAATTACGTTGATATCAGTGCAGTATTCTCTGTTCTCATCAGCTGTAACATAGCCACGGCCTTTGTTGATAGTCAGATCAATCTGCATAGAGGCTTTGACATCTAAATGACAAATCACCAAATCAGGGTTTAACACTTCAAATCCAGTCAGATACTTGCCTATATCACCAGCCTTGAACTCAGTTGAATTCTCAACGGTG
>JAIJMN010000137.1:0-6355 GCA_022735715.1 Prevotella sp. | reverse complement strand
ATATATTTGTAACTTGTTGTAAATCACCTATAAAGGTACAAAATATTTGTGAGACTACCAACTTTTTTATGAACTATTCTTATCCCGAACTGGGGTATATATCTTTATTTTTCAAATTGTCATTTTGAACTTTTGGTACAAAGTTATAAATTATATTTTGAAATATACGTATTTGCCCGCAAAAACAAATTGTAGCTGCACCCGATATTGCTTTTAGGGATTTTCCTATCAACCTATAGGGATTTTCACCGTTACACTTTCAGCATAACTTGCTACTTTTGCAACCGGATAAGAAACATACAGCAACCCTAAATAAAAGCAAAGCTTATGAAACGAAACGAATGGATGGCTCTTATAGTCACAAGCTTTATGATGATGGCAGTGTGCCTTTCGGCACAGGCAAAGGTGAAGAAGACTGTGGAACGCGGAATGACCAAGCAGGAGGTAGTGGCCATACTGGGACAGCCCAAGCTTACGAACTTCGACGCATACGGCGACAGATGGGAGTACTACAAGATGAATGCCTTAACAGGCGAGAGCAAGCGCATTGTCGTAGGCTTTGACCTTAACGGTATGGTAGTGGCTTATGAAACTAAATTTTGGGATAACAACACTAATAGCGAAATCGGAAACTGCAATCAGCGACCTGCTCCTCCATACGGTTCAGGGGCTGGTCCTGACGGTCCGGCTTATTACGGCTACTGTCTCGACGACGCATCCTTCAGCCGACTATATAATAAGGTGAAGGGCGCAAACTTCGACGACAACAAGCTTGACCTCATCGAGGTGGCAAGCATAGGCTGCTTCTACTCATGCAGCCAGACTGCCCGCATGATGAAGATGTTCACGTTCGGCGATGCACAACTGAAGGTGCTGCGGCTCATGGCGCCCCATATTGTCGACCCGCAGAACGCCACCGACATCTACAATGTGTTGACATTCGACAGTGAGAAGAATAAGGCTGGAGAGATTATAAGGAATTCAAGACCAGGAATGTAACCGTGGTCTTGGCGAAAGTTCACAAAGTTGTGGTCAGCAACTTTGTGAACTTTGTTTTTTATGACTATAGTTGTTGGCTTATCAGGCAGCTATCAGCGTGTACAGAGCGAACATCCAGTGGGCGCTGATGGCAGCTACCAGTCCGCCGCAGAAGTGGGCGAGGATGGCCTTAGGCGTAAGGTCGCGATAGCCGATGGAGTCGAGCATGGCGGTGTGGGTGCTTAGGAATCCGCTCCAGCACATGCCTATGGCGGTGAATACGGCTATGGCGTTGCCGTCGATCCATCCGTGAGTGATGAATCCCGGAATCAGACTCAAGGCTGCGCCTACCGCTCCGAGGGCGGTGATTGGGAAGGCTACGAGGTGAGGGTCGTGAAAACCGAACAGCCACTCGAATACGAAGTCAATCTTGTTGGCGAGCCATGGTAGCAGTTCTACGCCCTGATAGGCAGCGCCGTTGTACGTTCCGTCCACCGCCGGACCGAACGTAAATATCATCACAAAGGTAGAGATGATGAGCACGCCGGGGATGATGGCTATGCCCACTTCTACCCCGCTGCGTCCGCCGTCGAGCACGGCGTTGAGCAATCGGATGAATACTGTCTTCTTAGTCTTCTTGTCTTCCTCTTCTTCTTCCTCTATATCTTCCTTAGATACGGCATCCTCAACGGCATATTGCGGATAAGCCTTGAGCACGAAGCGCTGCATCTGCCGTGTGGAGCATACGCATCCGCAGCACGCTCCGACAAGTCCTATGAGCGGGGCGACGTAATATCCCAGGCTTGCCATGAACACTATGACGAGCAGTCCCATTCCGAATGCCGTGCCGAAGTTGGTGAGTGATATGAACTGGTACTTCTTGAAGTAGCTTGCAAAGCGCTTGTCGTTGGCAAGCGAGATGATGGCGGGATTGTCCGAGAGGAATGTCATCACGGCGCCCAACGACGTTACGCCAGGCAGATTGAATATAGGGCGCATCAGTGGACGCAGCGTGCGCTCAAGCAAAGCCACCACGCCAAACTCCACAAACACTCTGCCTAGGGCACCTGTTATCACACATATACTCATCAGATAGAACACGGTGTTGAGCAATAGGTCGTGGGCTGTCTTCATGATTGTGTTGAGTATGTTGGGTACGCCCATTATTATGCCCAGATAGCCGAACAAGACTGTTACTGATGCGATGCACAACACTCCGCTCGGAATGAGCTTCTTGCTTTTTTGATTTATCTTACTCATTGCTCATTAATAATTAAACATTCAACATTAACATTTAACACATAACATTAATAATAAGCCAATTTGCTTTTCCACGACAGCAGATGCAGCTTGGCAATGAACGCCAGTCGCACAGTAGTATGGTTGTCATTGAGTGTTCCTGAGGGGTTGCTGTTGGTGCCGGCAGAGTGCGACACGCCCAGGCTTACGCGCACGTCGGGCTTGTCTTTGGTAGGGAAGAACTCCACACCGCCACCATACGCCGTCATCTCTGTGCCCGGCAATACGCACAAGTCGGCATTGATGTCGGTACGGTTAACGTCGTATGTGAACTTGCCGTACAGTCCGAGATGCGGAATAAGACGATAGTTGAGGCGCGCCATCACCGAACAGTCCTTGAAGAAGTAGGTCTGATGGCTTGCCGCACGGTTCATAAAGTCGAGTTCGAGCGATGCATTGCCTGCGTTGAATTTGTTGCCGAGTGCTATGTACGAAATGAATTTGCCCGGCATATACTCAATCATATTTGCCGAATAGAGCGTGTTGAGCCATCCGTAGTTGCCAGCCCAGTGCAGATGATAGGCGAGCATGTCGCGGTTGGCAGGCGTATTGAAGAGGCTTTGGGTCACCTGGCCACTGAAACGGCTCTTGCCGTTGGTGGTGGTATAGGTAGCGCTGGCACCAAACTGGAACGGAGCGATGTTGTTCCAGAATTCAGACGAGACGTATATGTCGATAGGGCAGCGGTCGTACTCGTATCCGCCAACAAGAGCCACCTGCTTTCCAGCAGCTACGTTCCAGTGGTCGTTCAGCTTATAGTCGAGATATACCCAGTCAGTGCCGTCAAACCGGTCGTTCTCGTTCTTCTTCTGATTGATGCGCTGACGCCAAGAGTAGGTGAGTCGGTCGGTCAATTGTCCGCTCACGCTGAACAAGAAGTAGTCGCCCTTAAATCCCGAAGCGTCGTGACGTATCTGGTGGTCGACGCGGTCGTTGAGATAGCTGACGCGTGTCTGAAGGTCGATGTTGACACTGGGCTTGAAATCGTTGTCGGCAATCGATGGAGTTGCCATGCAGAGCAAACCCGCAATGAGGACATGGTATGGTCTCATATAATGAATAATCAGTTTAATAGGTTTTGGGTTATTATTAACATCGCAAAAGTAATAAATAAATTTTATTTGTCAGAAATATCTTGTAATTTTGTGACATAAATAATAAATTACCGTATCTAACCAATTTGCTATGACACAGAAGATCTTAAATTTGCTATTATTCTTATTATCATTCAGTTCGTCGGCTTCTGCACAACTCGTTGGTTTTGAAGAACAGATTCCGCAAAACTTCAAATGCCCGAAGCCTCAAGAACTGGCTCTTTCTACCGATTATTATAAGGAAGGCGCCAAGAGTCTGAAATGGAATTTCACGCCTGGCAGCGTGATTGACGTAGCCGTAGAGAAGCCCTTTGCCTTGAAGGACGATAATGGCATAATGTTGTGGATATACAACGAGTGTCCTCAGAAAGACTCTTTGCAATTTGAATTCTACGCTCCTAACGGTGACGTATCTTACAGCTTTGCCTTCCGCCTTTATTCTGCCGGATGGCGTGCCTGCTGGATTGGCTTCAAAAACATGCAGGGCGACAAGAAGAACCATAACGTTGCCGGCTACCGCATCATTGCTCCCGAGCGCAAAGGTAGGGTATATCTCGACCGCCTCACCTTCCCCGTCAAGAAGATAAACGACCGCACCACTCCCGATCTTCAGATGCCCAGCAACAACTCTTTGACCTATCGCGACCTCTGGCATTGGTACCGTGTGTGGCAATGGGAACAATACAAGTACGACATTCCTTTGGCAAAGCAACTCACAGCCGACGAGAAACAGGACCTCGCAACTGTTGAAAAGCGGCTCACTGAGGCTCTTGACGTGCGCGTTGCGCCAAAGAAGCAGGTGGGGAAGGCGTACGCCACATTCAAGAAAGCAGATATACGCAAGAGCGGCGAGGGCTTCACAGGAACTCCGATTGTAGCTCCCGACGAACTCAACCGCAAGAAGGGCGAGATAACTCTCAATGATGTTGAGGACATGCTTGCAGGTTTTGCTCTTGACGCCTATTGCAATCACTCGGCTGAAGCATCCAATAACTACTTCCTCGTATGGGACTATGCCATCAATCAGGGCTTCGCCTTCGGCAGCGGAATGGGCACCAACCAACACTACGGCTACCAGATACGCCGCGTGTACAACACAGCTTGGCTCATGCGCGATGCTATATGGCATTCGAAGAATCGCGACAACATACTCTCGGCACTCATCTTCTGGTCGGCATTGCAGGAGACTCGCGTCCCCGCCAAAGCAGGACGTGACGAGCTGCTCGACTCGTGGCACACTCTGCTCATGGCTAAGACCGTATTTTCTTTGCTTATGGTCAATCTGTGCGAACGTGCCCGTGCCCTGACCGGACTGACACGTTGGCTCAGCGGAACACTGCAGTACACTCCCGGAACAATAGGCGGCATCAAGGTCGACGGCACCACCTTCCATCATGGAGGTTTCTATCCTGCCTACACTACGGGCGTGCTTGCCATGATAGGCCAGTACATCTCGCTCACCAACCATACTCGTTACGTACCTACGGTTGAGGCTCGTCAGGTGCTGAAGCAGGCTTTCCTCTCCATGCGCAATTACAGTAATATGTACGAGTGGGGCGTAGGCATAAGCGGCCGCCATCCGTTCGGCTCGTCGATGAAGGACGACATAGCCTCGTTTGCCTATCTGGCTCTTGCCGGCGACCTCTCGGGCGAAGGCAACAGGTTCGACCGTCATCTTGCTGCCGACTATCTGCGCCTCTGCAAGAAGAACACTCCCGAAGCAGCCTACTTCCGTAAGGAAGGCATCAAGCCTGCCAAGGCTCCGCAGGGATTCTTCGTCTACAACTACGGTTCGACTGGAATCTTCCGCCGCAGCGACTGGATGGTGACGCTGAAGGGCTACACCACCGACGTGTGGGGAGCCGAGATATACAATAAGGACAATCGCTACGGTCGCTACCAGAGCTACGGCTCGGTACAGATTATGGGCTATCTGTCGCGCAAGGTGAGCGGTTTTGACGAGAACGGATGGGACTGGAACCGCTTGCCGGGCACCACTACCATTCATCTGCCGTTCGATATGCTCGACAGTCCGCTTGCAGGCACCACCATGGCACACAGCAAGGAGAACTTCTCAGGTGCGAGTTCGCTTGAGGGAATGAACGGAATGTTTGCCATGAAGCTTATGGAGCGTAAGATGAAGAACTTCACTCCCGACTTCGTAGCACGCAAGTCGGTGTTCTGTTTCGACAACCGTATGGTTTGCCTCGGCACCGGAATTAACAACAGCAACGCCTCTTATCCTACCGAAACCACTCTCTTCCAGAGCACATTCACCAAGGGCAAGAGCGACATCTACGTGGACGGCGAGCTGAAGGATGCCGCTTTCAGCATGGAACTGAACGACGGCAAGGCGCACTGCATTCAGGACGGCTACAACAACTGCTACATCTTCAACTCTGGCGATGTCCGTGTGCAGATAGCCGAGCAGGAGTCGTGCCACGAGAAGACCCGCAAGCCAACTCAAGGAACGTTTGCCTCGGCATATATCAACCACGGTGTGTCGCCCAAGGATGCCTCATACGAATATCTCGTATTGGTTCAGCCCACCAAGCAGGAGCTTGACGCTGCCCGCAGCAAGGCTCCCTATCAGATACTCTGCAAGGACAATACCGCCCACGTTGTGACTGACAAGCTCACGGGTATCACTGCCTACGCTGCCTTCGACATCTATCAGCCGCAAGCCGACAAGCTCTTCAGCCTGATTCCTGCCGAAACTATGGGGATGCAGCAGGCTTCGGACAAGGGTATTGTAATGAGCGTGTGCAACCCTAACCTGAATATCTCGGAGAAGACATTCACCACAAAGGAGCCGAGCCGTCCCATCGTTAAGCAGATTGTAATGAAGGGCAAGTGGAACCTGGCACAGCCTAACGACAAGGTGAAAGTGCAGACCGCAGCCACGGAAACGACAATTACCGTGACCTGCCAGCATGGTCAGCCGGTGGAGTTTTATATTATTAAAGGATAAAGCTCTACCATAG
>JAIJMN010000003.1:0-31868 GCA_022735715.1 Prevotella sp. | reverse complement strand
AGACAGAAGGTTGGCGGCTATTTTTACTTTAGCTGCTTTTCCGCCTTTAGCCATGCCTTCAGCTATTCCTTCCACTTTGCCCTTTGTCATGCCTTCTGCCATAAATAAAAAACTGAGTCTACTTCAAAATATACCGATTTTTTGAAGTAGACTCAGTTATAAATAAAAGTGTCTATTTATGTGTGAACCATCGTGTAATATGGTTTGATGGTGTCACAACTACAAACTTATACAGTTTCGACTTGGGCAAAGCATCAAGGTCGACTGTATATGTGCAGTCGGATGCTTTGGTGGTGCCTATGTGCTGCCAAGTGTCCTTGCCGCTCTCACGATAGTTATTGGTAGTACTGACATATATTTCGGCGTTGTCGGTGGTTGAGGCGAGTGTCTGCCACTTCAGTATCACCTTGTTGTCAAATCCCGTTGTGGTGAGGTTGCAGATGTCGGCATTGCCGAAGAATGGTATGCCGTCCTGCTCCCATTCAACATCGCGTGGAATAGTGAATCCTAAATAGCGGCAGATAGAAGGATTGATGTCTACCTGTGAGAGACTCTTGCTTGTCCATTCGGCATTCATGTCGCGACGATTGCTCACCATCCATATTCCACGCTCGCCAGCCGACTGTCCACCGTGGTTGAATCCGTGTTCTTCACGTCCGTGGTCGGTAGTGACAATGAGCAGCCATTCCTCGTCAAAATTCTTTTCACGGTATTTTATGGCATCCCATATCTGACGCAGCATACGGTCTTCGCGTTTGAGATAGTCTTCGGAGAACGTGCTGTATCCGGTAATGTGGAAAGCGTCGTCGGTATACCATAGATATACCCAACTAAGGTCTGGAGCTTTCTCGCGAACGCATTGCGCAGCGTTGCGTATCACTACAGAGTCGATGTCGTATATCTGTAATTCGCGTGGCTTGCGCGGAAAGTGCAGTGTGTCGAGATCGTAACCGTCGTATGCGTAGTCGACACGCACATTGTTGGTCTCGGGGCGTCCTTCGCCGATAAGCAGAGTGCGGTTGTCAGCCCAGCTTGAGAACAGTGCTGTCTTTACGTCGCGCTGCTGAGCCTTGGCAATACGGAAGAGCGACCAGTAGTTGTAGTTGGTCTTGATGTTGGAGTTGCCCTGCACGTTGTGCTTGTTCATCCATGTTCCGGTGAGGATGTTGGTGTAGCCGATAGCCGATATTGTCGGACTCTGGCTCAATGCACCTACCTCGCCGCCGGCATAAGCGTCGGCATAGCTACCGGTTGAGGCTATGTCGAATATTGTAGCAGGACGTGTCTGCTGCAGAAACTCGCGCGACACACCATCCATTATTACATATAGAGCCTTGCGGGTCTTCGATTGGGCTGGAAGGCATATCATAGCTGCCATTGCAGCTATGATAAGGATATTTGTTTTTCTCATTCTTTATATATTTGTTTTGTTATTGCCATCCGAACAGTTGTGGTGCGAGGTTGGGGTTCAGGTCCATTTCGTGCTTTGGCACGGGGCGATAGTAGTCGCGCGGTTCATGGAACGTACCCATTGTCTTGGCAGTCTGTATGCTTCCGCTTGTGCCGTTCTTGAGGTAGACAGTGGCTTGCGGGTCGTCGATGCTGCCCGTACGGTAGTAGGTGAGTTTCTCGCCGAGGGCGTTGGTCTCCTTGTCGGCTTCGGCAGGAATTTCCTGCGATGACGGTATAAGGTAGATGTCTGGTATTCCGTCACCAGTAAGGTCATACTTGCCGAGCGATGGGAAATAGAGTCCTTCGGGCACTTGTTCAAGCAATTTGCCGGCATGCCATCTCATAAGGTCGTCAAAGCGGAATCCTTCTAACGCCAGTTCTACGCGGCGTTCGCGACGTATCTCGAGCAGCACGGCGCTCACACCGGGGAATTTGGCTGCCTCTACTGGGTCGGCAGTAACGTTCATTGTGAGGTGTGGCATGCCTGCACGGTCGCGCAGAAGGTTTACTGTCTTGTCGAGATCGGCTTGTGTCAGCTGTCCCAGTTCGGCTTTGGCTTCAGCATATATCAGCAATACTTCGGCGTAGCGGATAGTGGGATAGTCGATGCCGAGATAGTAGTCTTTGTCCTTACTGTTAGGGAAACCCTTCAGCTGGTGGTAACCAGAGAAGTTCTTGTTGAGATTCTGCACGTATATACCTTGTCCTGGCGCATAACTCATAGTGCCTTTCAGTTCCCAACCGGGGTAGGCGAGAGTCTGCGACATGCGTGGGTCGCGGTTCTTGAATTCGTCGACAAACTGCTTGGTCTGGTATCCTGGCTGTGCCGAATAATATGTTCCGTCCTTCATAAGGTAAGCCTGTACGAGTGCTTTTGTAGGACATGGAATGTAGTTACCGAACATATATGCACCCCAGATGCCGTTCTCGGCTACGTTGCGCTCATAGTAATGGGCCTGTATCATCTCCGGATTGGAGGTCAGGTCGGAAGCGTTGAACAGCGAGGCGTAGTCGCTTTCGGGGTGTCCGGTGTTGTATATGCTGTATCGTTCCGACTGCATTATCTCGCTGGCAGCGTCGGCTGCCTTCTGGATGAGGGCATCGGCAGAAGCTTGCAGATTCAGTTCAGAGTGATATTTGCGGTATGTTCCTTCGTACAGAGCTGTGCGTGCTATTGATGCCAGTACAATCCAACGGTCGATGGCACCCTTTGGTTGGTCGGCCTTAACGTGGTCGGCGGCATACTGATAGTCGTCCATGACATGCTGCATTACCGTCTCGCGGCTGTCGCGCTTGCCGTACAGAGCGTCATCGTTGGTGGCAAGAGTGTGGTCGCACCATGGCACGTCAGAGTATTTCTTCACCATTGTCATGTAGAACTCAGCACGGTAGTATCGTGCCACGCCCACCCAGTGGGCCATAACGTCATCCGACACATCGGCTTTCTGGCAGTTGTCGAGAAAGTAGTTGATGTCGTAAAGTCGCTTCCAGTCCCATCCTGCATCTATGGTGGTTGATGTAGGATTTGTTGATGTCATGATGTTCTTGATAGTGACATTGTCGGTAGTGGCCTGATCGTCGGTGCCGGCATCGCCTATGTAGCTGTATGCCGGAGTGTTGACGAGTCCGTAGCAGTACAGTCGAAGGTCTTGCTCGGTGTTGAAGTAGTTCTTTTGTGTTATCTCTGTGTGCGGGTCGCGCTGCATAAAGTCGTCGTTGCACGATGTGAGGCACACGGCTGACAGCGCAATGGCTGCCATATATATAGAATGTTTCATTGTCTTATATGTTGTTATATCGTTAGAATGTTACGTTCACGCCCACTGTATACTGTCGGTTGAATGGGTATACATATCCGTAGGAATCGCTGTTGGTGACAGCCTCGGGGTCGAAATACTTCTTCAGCGCGCTTATTTCGAAGAGATTGTCGGCACTGGCGTACACACGTATGCGGTTGATGTGCATGCGGTTGGTAAGTTTCGAGGGTAGTGTGTAGCCTACGGTTATGTTCTTCAGTCGCATATAAGCTCCGTTGAGCAGATACTTTGTCTGCGGAATAGCCAATCCCATTGCCGATGTGATGCCTGTACCGAGATTCTTGTCGGCAAGCCACGACTGGAATACAGGATACATCGAGTTGGTGTTCTTGTTTGCAAGTCCGGCAGCTATGTAGCTCTTTGAGTGCTTGGCCATCTGTTCGGGAGTGTCGTCAGTGGCACGATAGAAGTCGAAGGCGTGTTTCTGTCCGCCGGCGTAAGGCTGCTGATAGAAGCTCCAGTACAGATAGCTCAGCGGATAGTAGTCGCGTTTGGCAATGCCCTGTACAAAAACAGAGAGATCGAATCCGTTCCATTCGGCACCGAGATTAAGTCCGAAGCGGTAGCGTGGGGATGAGTTGCCTATGCGGCTGAGGTCGCCTGAATGGTCTACCGTTGTACCCTTGGTTATGGTATGGTCGCCGTCGAGGTCCTTGTATTTTGGCCATCCTTCAACGATGGTTAGTGCTCCCCAGGGTATAATCTGCGTTTCGTCGAGTTTGGCTATCTCCTCCTTGCTTTGGAACATTCCGTCGTTGGTGAGTCCCCAGATCTCGCCTATCTCCATACCCTTGTAGTATTGTCCGAGTTTGCGGTCGGGATTGTCAAATCGGGTTATCCATGAGCGGTTGTCTGAGAGGATGAATCGGGCGTTCCATGCGAACGGCTTACCTGCCAACTTGAACTGGTCGCGATAGCCTACCGATAGTTCCCATCCCGTAGTCTTCATATCGGCAGCGTTCTCGTTAGGCTCTTTGGCACCGAGCAGACCTGGCAGTTCCTTGCCTTTGGTGAGCATGTCGCGTGTGTCGCGGCGGTAGATGTCGAACGACATGGTGAGTCGGTTCTGTAGCAATGCAATGTCGATGCCGGCATTGATGGTGCGCACCTTCTCCCAAGTGTAGTTGGGCGATACGAGGGCTGGCGATGAAACGGTCTGCTGCAGCTTGCCGTCGATAATATACGAGCCGGTCTTCGACTCCAAGGCAGGAATGTAGCCATACTCCGATACGAGCTGGTTGCCAAGCGAACCATACGAGGCGCGCAGCTTGAGTTGTGATATGTAGCGTGTGAGGGGCTGGAAGAACGGTTCGGCATCTACTCGCCATGCCAGTGAACCTGACGGGAAGAATCCGAAGCGCTTGTTCTTAGGAAACCTTGAAGTGCCATCGTAGCGTCCGTCGAGTTCAAGAATGTATCGGTCGTTGAATATATAGTTGAGTCGGTAGTAGAGACCGCGTATGGCCCAGTCCTTATAGGTCTGGTTGACATATTGGTCACCCGACGACAATGCTATTGACGGTAGTGCTGAGGCTATGATGTCGTAGCGATTGGCTGTGAAGTTGTCTGAGCGGTTATACTCCTGGTTGAATCCCAAGATGGTAGTAAGGGCGTGCTTGCCGAACTGCTTGTTGAATGTGGCATAAAGGTCGAGCACGGTATACAATGTCGACGTGTTGCCCTTGTTGGCTTGCGATGTTCCTTCGTTGCGAATGTCTTTCGGACCGTAGCCTACGTTGTACTTGGTCTTGTACCAGTCGTAGTCTTCGTGACCTAAGGCGAAGGTGAAGTCGCCGTTCAGTCGGAGCATCTTGTTCCACAGGCTCAATTCGGCAGCAAAGGTGCTCTGCAGTCGCATGTCGGTGGTGCTCTCTTTGCCTCCGTCTACTATCTGTGCCAGAGCCTTTCCGAGGTCGGTATTAGCCCATGTGCCGTCGATGTTGACATCGACATCACTTGGTTTGGCATCGTATAGTGCGTCGAGATTGTAGTAGCTCGGCTTGTTGCGTTTGGTCATCACGAACGAGGTGTTGTTGGAAACGTTAAGCCAGTCGGTAATGTTGTAGCGCACCTTGCCACGTGTGCTGTAGCGCTTGTAGGTGTCGTCGGGTGCAATCTTCGACAAAACTCCCTCCTCGCCGTCGTAGCCTGCCGAAATATAGAAGTTGGTACGGGCAGTAGCTCCCGAGACAGATAGCTGGTGGCTCTGTGCAAACGTGCTGCGGTCAAGAAAGTAGCGTGTCCAGTCGCGATTGCCCATATAGTCCCACTGGGTGTTGTCGAGCGGGTTTAGTCGGATGGCTTCGGTGCCTGAAGGATTGTCAGAGCGCTGGCGTGCCCACTCCAGGCGTTCGTCGGTGGTGACATGCCCCGAACTCCATGGAGTGTTGAGTACAGCTATGTTCTTTAGCTTAAGGTATATATAAGGGTCGGAAGTCTTGTCGGTGAGTTGCGACGGGCGTCGCCACTGGGCGTTGCCGTTGTAGCTGACGCTGATGCGGTCGCCACTGCCTTGCTTTGTTGTGATGAGTATCACGCCGAAGGCAGCGCGTGCTCCGTATATGGCAGCTGAGGCTGCATCCTTCAACACCGAAATGTTCTCGATGTCGCCAGGCACCAGTCGGTTCATCTCTTCGGCATCGGCAGCCACTCCGTCGATGAGAATCAGCGGCGAACCTCCATTGATAGAAGCCTCGCCACGTATGTTGAGTGTGGCGGCCTTGCCCGGTTCGCCACTGGTGAAGTCGATGTTGAGGTTAGGAATCATACCCTGCAGTCCGCGTGAGAGGTCGGTAATGGGGCGTTTCTCAATATCCTTTGCCGTGAGTTGGTCTACAGCTCCCGACATATTTATCTTCTTCTGTGTGCCATATCCCACCACAACGACATCGTCGAGCAGGTGAGTGTCCTTTTCAAGTTTGACGTTGAGGGGTTTGTCGCCGGTTGTGTTGACAAGTTTCTCGGCAAATCCCAAATAGTGAACAGTAATCACAGCATCCTTGTTAACGCTCAAGGAGAAATGTCCGTCGATGTCGGTTGTCGTTCCATTGGAGCTCTCTTTCTCGTAGATCGTGGCACCGATAAGCGGTTCGCCGTTGTCATCTACGACAACGCCCTGCACCGTTATCTTCTTAGTTCCAGGTACGACAGTCGGTTTGGTGTCCCTGTTGCCGTCGGCAGTACGCACGGTATGTGCCACAGCAGTGGTGCACGCCATTCCTGCAAGAAGGCAGGATGTGGCAAAATAATACTTAAATTTCATGTATAATATATTGGTTTCTTATTTTGCTGCAAAGTTATGTATGCTGTTTTTCAGTCGTGTTACGATGGAATTTTGACGAAGTTAAGATATTCTTACATATATGTTTCTGGTAGTAGTCTCTGTGCAAACCAACACAATCTCACCTACTCAACATCTCGTATAGAGCCCGTACCGACACAATATTTGCATTATTGACTGCTTAAAACTGCCATCTGAACGCATTAAGAAATCTTTGGTGCGTTCAGATGATAGTTTTGAGCGGTTTTGCTTATGTTGTTTATATTCAATGGGTTATGAAGATGAATGTCGAAAGGGATAACAAATGTGGGCGAGAAAAGGCTCCTTTTCGTGGCAAAAGGATTCCTTTTATAATGCAAAAGGACTCCTTTTGCACTCCGATTGTACCTCTTTTGCAATGCAAAAAGGGCTCCTTTTCACTCCTGAAGTTGTACTTTTGGAGTGAAAAGAAGCCCTTTTGGAAAATGAATGGGGTGAGTGACGCTGCAAAAACGATAAAAACCGACTTGCAGAATCTCTATAATTGAATTTCGTTTTGTAACAGTTTTTTACTGCGAGTACAATATTTGCATATAACTTTGCCACTACTTCGTAGGGAGGAAATAATATGATTAGCTACAATTTTTAGCTTGCTCAGGCTACGGCGAGGATGCCATAGCCTCCTATGGCTTGCGTGTCAAACCAACACCGCCTCACCATCTCACCGCCACAACACACGAATCTCCGCTCCGTCTACTTGATACACTCGCGCTGCAGGAAGTCTTCGTACTCGGAGCGATAGCCGTTGAACACGTTGATATCTACCTCGGGGCGTATGCCGCTGACACGTCCGTCAGGGCACAACTGCCAATATACGAGGTGCACGTCGGGCTTGTATTCGCCGTAACGGGCTATCCATATGTTGTAGTTGCGCTTGAGGTCGGGGGCGGAAGGGAGGTAACGGTTGACGAATGTTTGCGAGATGTACAGCACGGGGCGTGTTCCCGTGTGCTGGCCTACGATGCGCAGCCATGTACGTATGGCACGGAACAGAGCGTCAGGTCCGCCCATCTTCTTTATCATAGCGTGCGTTGGTTCCACGTCGAGAACCGGAGGCAGGTCGCCCTTCGAGAACCTTGAGTTGGCAATGAAGAAGCGTGCCTGGCGGTCGGCAGGCGTACGTGTGGAGAAGAAGTGATAGGCTCCGGTCTTGATGCCGCGTCGGCGGGCTGCCGTATAGTCTGCACGGAAGTAGCGGTTGCGTATGGTTGTGCCCTCGGTCGACTTGATGTAGCAGAATGATACGGGATAGTCCACCTTGCCACGCACACGCTTGCGCGATATTGTTCCTAAATGCGATATGCGCAGACGGCTCCAGTCGATGGGGTAGTGGCGTCTGCCTACGTCGTGCTGGAAGCGTGAGAGGTCGATGCCGTAGATGCGGTCGGCGGTGTATTCGAGCCGTTCGCCAAGGAAGCGGTTTTTCGACCACTCGCCTATGCGCAGATGTTTCTTCGGCAGGAGTGCAAAGCCGAATCCCGTGCGTTGTCCGTTGCGCCACTGACCCGAATAGAATCCCTGCTGTGTATCGGCAAAGCTGCCGTGTCCGTGGGCAATGGCGTCGCGGTTCATCTCGCCCGAATAGGTGCCCGTAGAGTCGGTCCATGTGCCGCGCACGAGTGTGTCGGCACGCCATGTGCCGACGATGCGATGGTGGAGCGAGTCGTGGCTCACGCCCTTTCCGCTGCGTTTGCCGCCGTGCCATTGTCCGGCATATATCATGCTGTCGCCTATGCTGAGTGTGCCGTAGCCGTCGTAGTGGCCGTTCTTTACTGTGCCGCAGTAGGTGTATTTGCCGTGTTGGCTGACTATGGTGTCGGGTGTGATGTCGCGGCACGATGTCAGTAGGAGCAGGGCGAGTATGAACAGGTGTGTTATGTGTGTCTTCATTTCTTCAGGAGTTTGTTGATTTCGCTACGCGAGATTATTTTCTTGCCGTTCACTACGCCTATGAAGTGGCCTCGACGGGTGTATACGGGCGCTCCGTCGGGGGCGAGCAGGCGTGGCAGATTGTGCAGTCCCGATGCTTGCATGGTGCCCTGCACTATGATTGGACTGACGGTGTCTGATTCGATGCCGCGTATGCCGAGCCCCGGAGTGGCTACACTGAGCACCGGACGTGGCGTTGATGCGTTCCAAGGCAGCAGTTTTGCTGGCTTAGCCCAGTCGGGTGTGCTGCTGTCAGAGGTTTGCAGCACAGCCAGCTGCATAGTGGTGTCGCGGCTGACGAGGCGCATCGGCAGGCGTACGGTTTTGCCGTCGGCATCATGTCCGGTCACGCTGAACGTGGCTTTGGTGCAGAGTGCGAAGTGGTGGCGGTGGTGCTTGTCGGCAGTCAGACTGTCGATGATGCTGCGTGCAGCCCTTACGGCACTGACTGCGCTGTTGATGCTGCTGGCAAGAGCCGCAATCTGCTGATAACCGTTGTCCTGCACGCCGTGTACACGAATGTAGTAGTCGAGTTCCGACTTCTGTGTCAGCAGCTTCTTGAGCTGAATGTCGGCAGAAAGGCGGCACAGTCGCACTATGGCAGAATCGTTGAGGCTGTGAGACACGCCCCCTTCGGCTGTGTATGGAGCCACTACGCGTCCTCGGCATGAGGGCATCAGCGGCAGGCTGTTGGTCCAGAAGCCCATTGTAAGTCGTCGGTGTGTGGCTGAATCGCGTACGGATGTTATGCCCGTAAGGGCTGAGTCGCCCTCGGCGGAATCAAAGTAGAGCACCGGACGGTTGTCTACCGTCACCTCGTGCCATGTCGTTTGCTCTACTACTACGGCTGTGTGTCGCATGCCGGAAGCGTCTGACGGCCATGTCTGCCATACGCACCACGCCGCTACGGCTATGCTTATTGCAATGGCAATGCCTATGATTGCCTTTGTATGTGGTTTCATATTATATATGTGTATGTAAGTTTGTTCGGAGTGCGAAATTACAAATAATATCAATACGGCGTATAATAAAAAGCCAATAGTTTCACGCTTTTTAAGCCATATATTTTGTTTATTCCGATGTTAATCGTAACTTTGCATAAATAGAAAACGACGAAAAGTAAGTATGAACCCTTCTGAATTCATCAAAAAATTCAAAAGCCGATATCTGTGGGGCAATCTGTGCGCCATGGTTCTTGTGGTAGTGACAGTGTGTGCGGGCGTAAAGTTCGGACTCGACGTGTACACTCATCACGGTGAGTCGATCGCTATACCCGACGTGCGTCGCAAATCGTTTGCCGATGCCGACTACCTCTTGCGCGAAGCAGGAATGACTGTAGTGGTGAGCGACACCGGATATGTGCGCGGACTGCCGCCCGACTGCATTCTGGAGCAATCGCCTGCACCGGGCGAACGCGTCAAGTCGGGACACGTGATATACCTCACCGTCAATGCGTCGCACACGCCTACGCTCACCGTGCCCGACCTTATCGACAACTCATCGCTGCGCGAGGCTATGGCTAAGTTGCAGGCTATGGGATTCAAGCTGACTAACCCTATGTTTGTAGAGGGCGAGAAAGACTGGGTGTACGGACTGGTGGTGCGCGGCAGACAGGTTAAGGCTGGCGACCGTGTGGGTATCGACGACTATATAACCATTCAGGTGGGCAACGGTCAGCGCGACAGTACTGAGGAGATAGACTACACCGACGCGCCCGAACTTATGCCCGAAGAGCAAATGGAGGAAGTAGGCGATGTGGATGAATTCCAAGAAATACACGAGTAGGATAGATATGACAGACAATATAGATATAATGGACGAACTCGACGTGCAGGACATGACTGTTGAGGGTTATGACTCCGATGCGTCTGACGACGAGACCGGACAGCTCTACGAGCATTTCCGATTTGAAGCCGACCCGGGCATGCAGCCGTTGAGAGTCGATAAATATATGTGCGAGAAACTGCCGCACTCGTCGCGCAACCGTATTCAGACGGCTGCCGATGCAGGCTTTGTACACGTCAACGGACGCCCCGTCAAGAGCAACTTCAAGGTGCGCCCGGGCGACGTGGTGACGCTGATGCTCGACCGTCCGCGCCACGATACAAGCATTGTGGCTGAAGATCTGCCTATCAACGTGGTGTATGAGGACGACGACTTGATGGTGGTGAACAAGAAGGCAGGCATGGTGGTGCACCCAGGTGCAGGCAATTTCACCGGCACATTGGTCAATGCCATAGCCTGGCACATGCGCAATGTGGAGAGCTACGACCCCAACGACCCCGAAGTGGGACTCGTTCACCGTATCGACAAGGATACAAGCGGACTGCTGGTTGTGGCAAAAACACCGAAAGCGAAGACCGCTCTCGGACTCCAGTTCTTCAATAAGACAACGCATCGCTCGTACAACGCTGTGGTGTGGGGCAACCTCACCGAGGACGAAGGACGCATTGAGGGTAACATCGCACGCGACCCTAAAGACCGATTGCGCATGACTGTGATGCCACCCGAATCGGGTATTGGCAAGGAAGCGGTGACGCATTGGCGCGTAATAGAGCGTTTCGGCTACGTTACGCTCATAGAATGCCGATTGGAGACGGGCCGTACGCACCAGATACGTGCCCACATGAAGCATATAGGACATCCGCTTTTCGGTGATGAACGCTATGGAGGCATGGAGATATTGCGCGGCGAACGCTCGGCAACATACAAGGCTTTCATACAGAACTGCTTCAAGATATGCTCGCGTCAGGCTCTGCACGCACGCACACTGGGCTTCGTTCATCCCTCTACACACAAGCAGATGGACTTCACAAGCGAACTGCCTGCCGATCTGGCGCAGCTCATCGACAAATGGCGCGCATATCTGGGCGGAACTACGCGCGACACTTTTAGCAACAAATAATACAATACATTATATATAATGGAAACACTAAAACGCAACATCGCCATCGTTTGCGGCGGCGATTCTTCAGAACATGACGTATCAATGCGCTCAGCGCAGGGACTGTACTCTTTCTTCGACAAAGATCGTTATAACGTATATATCGTCGATGTGAAGGGCTTGGACTGGCATGTTGACCTGCAAGACGGTACAACGGCAACTATCGACAAGAACGATTTTTCGTTCGTTCAGAACGGAAAGGCCGTTGTCTTCGATTATGCCTACATCACAATACACGGCACACCGGGCGAGAATGGCGTACTGCAGGGCTACTTTGAGTTGCTGCACATTCCATACAGCACATCAGGCGTGCTTGTTGAGGCAATGACTTTCGACAAGTATGTGCTCAATAATTATCTGCGTGGATGGGGAGTGAACGTGGCTAAGAGCCTGTTGCTGCGCCGCGGCGATGAAAACAAGTACAGCGAGGCATACATCGAGAGCGAACTCGGTATGCCGTGCTTCGTAAAACCGGCTGCCGACGGATCAAGCTTCGGCGTCTCGAAGGTTAAGAACACAGACCAGCTGGCTCCGGCTTTGCGCGTGGCATTCATGGAATGCGACGAGGTGATGATTGAAAAGTTCATGAAGGGTACCGAGATTTCAATCGGTTGCTACAAGACTCGCAACAAGTCGGTAGTGTTCCCGGCTACTGAGGTGGTTACTACCAACGAGTTCTTCGACTACGACGCCAAGTACAACGGACAGGTGCAGGAAATCACTCCGGCACGTATCGCACCCGAAACTGCCAAGCGTGTGGCTGAAGAGACAAGCCGTATATACGACATTCTGCACTGCAACGGCATCATCCGCATAGACTATATCATCTCGAAGGATGCCGATGGCAATGATGTCATCAACATGATCGAAATCAACACTACTCCTGGCATGACCGCAACAAGCTTCATCCCGCAGCAGGTACGTGCCGCCGGACTCGACATCAAGGACGTGTTGACCGACATTGTGGAGAATCAGTTTTAATTCAAAAAACTCACCTATGGATATACATCAATTTGACGCTATCCGGCCGTTTCAGCCGGAAGAGTTGCCAGAAGTGTTCGACCGCTTGTTGCAGAACGAGCAGTTCAAGCAGGTGTTGACCTATCTTTATCCTGGAGTTCCCGTCGAAATGATAGGCCAGAAGATGCACCAGTGTCGCACCAACCTTGAGTTTCAGAAGGCTTTCTGTCTCGAATTCCTCAACAATCTTCTTGCTAAGGCAAGTCTCGGCATTGACTCTGATTTCCAGAACATCGACCTCAAGCGTCGTTACACGTTCGTGAGCAACCACCGCGACATTGTGCTCGACTCGGCTCTGTTGCACAAACTGCTGTTTGATGCAGGTTGCGACACTACGACGGAGATTGCAATAGGCGACAATCTGTTGAAGTTGCCATGGGTGAAGGACATCGTGCGCATCAACAGGTCATTCATTGTGGAGCGCTCGTTGTCAATGCGTCAGATGCTTGTATCGTCCAAACGACTGTCTGACTATATGCACTTTGTCATCAACGAGAAGCACGACAACGTGTGGATAGCGCAGCGTGAGGGTCGCGCCAAGGACTCTAACGACCGTACGCAGGAGGCTATTCTCAAGATGATGACAATGGGTGGCGAAGGCTCGGTGAAGCAACGTCTGCTGTCGCTGCACATCGTTCCGCTTGCCATAAGCTACGAGTTCGACCCCTGCGACTTCCTCAAGGCTCAGGAGTTTCAGCTGCGTCGCGATGTTGAGGAATGGAAAAAGGGACCGATGGACGATGTCATCAGCATGCAGACTGGCATTATGGGATTCAAGGGACACATCCATTACCATTGCGCTCCTTGCATCGACGAGTGGCTCGAGCAGTTGCCCGACGATATGCCAAAGGCTGATTTCTACAATGCTGTGGCTGAACATATCGACAACGAAATATGGCGTGGCTACCGACTCTATCCGTCCAACTACGTGGCTCTCGACCTTCTCGAAGGCACCAAGGCTCATGCCGACCGCTACACAGATGAAGACCGTCAGCACTTTGAGGCTTATATGCAAGGTCAGATGGCCAAGATACAGTTGCCAAACCCCGATACCGACTTCCTGCGCGAGCGCATTCTGACCATGTATGCCAATCCCGTAAGAAACCAGTTGAGCGTACTATAGCAGCTTGTCGAAGTTAATCATATAGCGAAGCATTATTGCCGATGAAAATCAGAATATTACTAATGGCTGTGGCAGTCGCCATGCTTGCATCGTGCGAGCACGACGGTTATGAGTCGGGCGACGGCAGTTTGTCGTATCTCACGGCTGAACTGGCTGTGCTGCACACGGCGTCCAACCGCTCGGCTACGTCTGCCGACCTTGACAGTGGCACCACGCTCAACATCAGCAATCCCTTCACCACGTCGTGGATGGCAAAGGCCGACACCATATACCGTGCTCTGCTCTACTACGATGTAGCTACGGACGGCAGCAAGAACGTGAAGGCACGCTCGGTGTCGGCGATTCCGGTGCTTAGGCCGGTAGACCAAAACAAGGTGAAGCAAATGCATACCGACCCCGTAGGAGTGGAGAGTGCATGGGCTGCCAAGAGCGGATATATCAATCTGTCGTTGCTTCTGAAGGCAGGAAAGACCGACGGCGAGGATGCCGTCCAGACGCTCGGGCTGGTCGACTGTGGCACGACTGTCGGCGATGATGGCAAGCGCACACGCCACGTGAAGCTTTATCACGACCAGGGAGGAGTCCCGGAGTATTACACCGTACAGCGTTATGCCAGCATCGACATTAAGGATTTGGGCGATGTTGACGCTGTAAGCATCACGGTGAATACATACAATGGTGAGGTGATAAAGACATTTGATTGTAAATAATGAGGTAGTGTCTCTGTCTTGACATTACGCTAATACAAAAAATAAGGAGGCTGTGGCATTTCGCCATAGCCTCCTTTCATTTATGTGGGAAATCGAAATTTTAGTAGTTTTCAGCCTTAAGCTCGAAGTAGCTTTGCGGATGCTTGCACACCGGACAAAGCTTCGGAGCCTGCTTGCCAACAACGATGTGGCCACAGTTGCGGCACTGCCAGATACAGTCGCCGTCGCGTGAGAATACAACTCCGTTCTCAATGTTCTTCAACAGTTTGCGGTAGCGCTCCTCGTGGTGCTTCTCGATAGCGCCAACGCCACGCATTGCCTCGGCAATCTCTGCAAAACCTTCCTCGTCGGCTTCTTTAGCCATACGGTTGTACATATCGGTCCACTCGAAGTTCTCGCCCTCGGCAGCAGCCTTAAGGTTAGAGATTGTGTCCTTGATGGCACCGCCCTCGAGATACTTGAACCACATCTTGGCGTGCTCCTTTTCGTTCTGTGCAGTCTCCTCGAAGAGTGCTGCTATCTGCTCGTAGCCTTCCTTGCGTGCCTTAGATGCGAAGAATGTATATTTGTTGCGTGCTTGTGACTCGCCTGCGAATGCCTCCATGAGGTTGCGCTCGGTCTTTGTTCCTTTGAGATCTTTCATAATTTTATTGTATTTATTTGTTTCTGACGCAAAGTTACGAATAATATTTTAAACTCCAAAGAAAAGTTGTAAAAATTACAAAGTTATTTTTGCTACATTGTCATTCCCCCTTTGCATCGCATTTGTAATACTGTTGAGCAAGAGCAGTTATCTCGCTGGGAATGAGCTGTGTTATGTCTTTGCCCTCGTTGATTAGTTGTCGCACGAGAGTTGAACTCACGTCGTACAATCCGGTGTCATAAACTTTTACTGATTGTGGCAGTATAGCAGTGTCGATGGGATATCCCGTGCGCGGATAGATGGCGATAGGGTAGTGGGCTATGATATCGTCGGCGTGATACCAGCGGTCGAACACCGCCCAGTTGTCAGCCCCTATGAGCAGCGTAAATTCCCGTTCGGGATAGTCGTGGGTAAGCGATTGCAGCGTGTGCCACATATATGACGGGCGTGTCAGGTGAAACTCGTAGTCGCAAGCCTTAAGTTGTGGGTACGGTTGAAGCGCCATGCGGGTCATGTTGAGGCGCAGTTGCTCGTCGAGCAGGTCGGCTGAATGCTTCAGAGGGTTCTGTGGCGACACCATGAGCCATACCTCGTCGAGTCCGGCAAGCTCAATCATCTTGCGCGCGATGGCTATGTGACCGTTGTGAATGGGGTTGAACGAACCGCCGTATATGCCAGTCTTTATTTTCTTCATTGTATGTTCTGGAATTGATGGTTATACCTTTTTATTATTGATTTTTAGGGGGTGGTTTGCGGGTGTATTCGCTTTGGAAAACAAAAGGAGTCCTTTTACCTTGCAAAAGGACTACATTTGCAAGGTAAAAGGGCTACATTTGGAATGCAAAAGGGGTACATTTGCAAATCAAGGGTAGATGTATCGTTTTATTTGATGAATTCCTTCACAATCTGCAGGGTTTCTTCTACGGCCTTGTCAAGGTTGTCGTTGATGACAATGCGGTCGAACTTAGATGCCTGCGACAACTCGAATGTGGCACGCTCGATGCGCTGCTCGATTACTTCGGGAGCGTCGGTGGCGCGTCCGGTGAGTCTGCGTCGCAGATCGTCGATAGATGGCGGCTGTATGAAAATGCTCAGTGCGCGGTCGCCATAATACTGCTTGATGTTGCATCCGCCCTTCACGTCAACGTCAAACACTACGTTCTCGCCACGTGCAGCCTGCGTTTCCACCTGCTGTTTCAGCGTTCCGTAGAAGCGGTCCTGATACACCTCTTCGTATTCAAGGAACTCGTCTCGGGCTATACGCTCACGAAATTCTTCGGGAGTTATGAAGAAATACTCCACACCGTTTTGCTCTGTTCCGCGTGGTTGGCGTGATGTGCATGATATGGAAAAAGCCAGATGCAACTCCGGGTGTTGCATCAGTCGGTTGATGATTGTGCTCTTGCCGCTGCCACTTGGAGCGGAGAAGATTATGAGTTTGCCCATTGAGAGTTTTGAATTTTGAGTTTTGAATGTTGAATTTTGAATTGGTAGGCTTCGCCGATTAGGAATTGTTCAATTTTGAATTTTTCCCTTTGGGTATCGAATTTTGAGTTTTGAATTTTGAATTAATATCCATCCAATTCATAATTGGATAATTCAACATCGGCGAAGCCGACCAATTCAAAATTCAAAACTCAAAATTCAAAAATCCTTTACAGCGCGTTCAGCACCTGTTCCTTAATCTGTTCCAGTTCGTCCTTCATCTTAACGACGATGTTCTGCATCTCGGCGTTGTTGCTCTTCGAACCGGTTGTATTGATTTCGCGACCCATTTCCTGGGCGATAAATCCGAGTTTCTTGCCCTGGCCGTGTCCTTCTGCCATCGTCTTGCGGAAGTATCGCAGGTGATTTGCAAGACGTTGCTTCTCCTCACTGATGTCGAGTTTCTCGATATAGTAGATGAGTTCCTGCTCAAGTCGGTTCTTGTCATACTCCACGTCGGGTATCTGCTTGAGTCCATCGACAATGCGTGCGCGTATTTTTTCAACACGTGCCTTCTCGAATGGCTCGATGCTGAGCAGAAGCTGCTCTATATTGTCAATCTTTTCGCCGAATTTCTTCTCGAGAGCAGCGCCCTCCTGAGTGCGGAATGCAACAAGCTGGTCTATGGCTTCGTTGATGGCTGCATTTGCCACCTGCCACTCTTCGGGAGTCAGCGTTTCGGTCTCAGCCTTCGACATGATGTCGGGCATGCGCAGAAGTGTCACAAACCAGTCGGCAGGCAACGGAATCTGACACTGTTCTGCCACGTTCTTTATCTGCTGGCAGTAGTTCTTTGCCAGTTCGGTGTTGATGTTTGTAGCATCTGTGTCGGCATCCTTCTCCACCCAAATGGCAAAGTCTACCTTGCCGCGCAGCAAGTGCTGCTGTATGTTCTGTCGTATTTCCATCTCCTTTTCGCGATAGAGCGGTGCTATACGAGTTGACAGATCAAGCGCTTTGCTGTTGAGCGACTTTATCTCAACGTTGATTTTCTTTCCGTTAAAGACTGCGACAGACTTGCCGTAGCCAGTCATTGATAGTATCATATTTATTATATATGTGTAACTGTGGGTTGTTTAGTCACGGTTGTTGCCGAATATGCGCAGCAGATAGAGGAAGAGGTTGATGAAGTCGAGATAAAGACTCAAGGCTCCAATCAGCGCAAGCTTCTGTGTACTCTCGCCTGCATCGGGTGCAGACTGGCACATCTGCTTGATCTTCTGGGTATCGTATGCGGTGAGACCTACGAATACGAGTACGCCAACGTAGCTCAGGATGAGGTCGAGACCACTGCTACCCACGAACATATTGACTACTGAGGCGATGATGATGCCCAACAATGCCATGAACAGAAGCTTACCCATTGAGGTGAGATCAGTCTTGGTAGTGTAGCCTACGAGCGCCATTGCACCGAATGTTCCGGCTGTGATGAAGAACACTTTGCCGATAGTTGCTACCGAGAAAGCGAAGAATATCGTCGACAGAGTAGCACCGTTGACTATCGAATACAGAATGAACAGCAACGTAGCTGTCGACAATGACAGACGGTTGATGGCACCGCTGATGGCAAAAACGAGGGCAAACTCAGCTATGATGAGGCCGAAGAAGGTCACCTTGCTTGAGAATATCAGCGACAGAAGTGCCGGCGATGTAGCCACACCGTAGGCTGTGAGTCCGGTTATAGCAAGTGCGAGTGTCATCCACACGAATACTTTGCGCATGAGTGCGGGGAAAGCTGTGGACATAGCGTAATCTTTGTTGCGCAGCGAGTCAACGTCGTACCAGTTTTCTTGTTTCATAATTGTTGTCTTAATTGGTTTGTACTATTAATATAATATATGGTGTAGGGCATGCGCCCTACCACATATTTTGCAAATAATGTGCCGAAACATTACATTATGCCAATCCACCTCAGCACGTCGTTGAGGTTTGCCACGACCATAAGCAGCATCAGTATGCCTATGCCGATGTATTCGGCGCGTATCATGAAGTTCTCCGACGGTTTGCGGCGTGTTATCATCTCATAGAGCAGGAACAGCACGTGTCCGCCGTCAAGAGCCGGAATCGGCAGTATGTTCATGAATGCAAGGATGATGCTGAGGAATGCTGTCATGAGCCAGAACTTGTGCCAGTTCCATACGTCGGGGAACATGCTGCCTATGGCACCGAATCCTCCGAGCGACTTGGCACCCTCGGCTGAGAAGATGTATTTCATATCGCCGACGTATCCAGAGAGCACGTTGCATCCGTACTTGATACCTGCCGGGAAGCTCTCGAAGAATCCGTATTCGATGTGCGTTACCTTGTCGGCTGGCAACTGTGGCATATATCCGAACTTCAAGTCGTCCTTGAGCACGCCCTTGCGTGTCAGTGTGCATGTCTGTTCGCCTGCCTGGCGAGCCAGAGTGACTGTTACGGTCAGCGCCTTGAGGCTGTCCTGATGTGTTTTGGCATAATCGAGCACGTCATCGATGCGTCCTACTTCATACTGGAAGTCGTTGAACGATGTGATTCGCTTGCCGTTGAGCGATGTGATGATGTCGCCCTTGCGGAATCCCATGTGCTCAGCCAGCGAGCCTGAAAGCACGCTGTCTACGCGAGCCTCGATGAACTGGGTCATGAATGGAGGCGTCGACTTGAACATATCGAGCAAGTCGAGGTCGCCGGGCATATCTATGCTCACCTGCATTCCGTCACGAATGACGTAAGCCTTGTGCGCTGTTGCCATCTCGCGGAACATGTCTGCACCGAATTTCTTGAACTCGCCCTGGTCGGTTCCTACCAGAATGTCGCGATCCTGGAATCCGAGAGCTTTCGCCTCCTTGTTGAACTTCATGCCGAGCGGCATGTCCTTAGGTTTCACATAGTCGTCGCCCCATGTGAAAAGGCACATTGCGTAGAGGAACAAAGCAAGCAGGAAGTTGACCAATACGCCACCTATCATAATCAGCAGACGCTGCCATGCAGGCTTCGAACGGAACTCCCAAGGCTCGGCAGGCTTCTGCATCTGGTCGGTATCGAACGATTCGTCAATCATACCCGCTATCTTGCAGTAGCCACCCAGAGGCAACCAGCCTATACCATATGTGGTGTCGCTCTTGCGAGGCTTGAACTGGAAGAGGTGAAACCAAGGGTCGAAGAACAGGAAGAACTTCTCAACTCTTACGCCGAAGAGCTTTGAGAAGAAGAAGTGTCCGCCCTCATGGAGCAGCACAAGGATAGATATTGCCAGCATGAACTGCAGCAATTTGATAAGGAAGATTTCCATTAATTGTTGATTCGTAATGATTATTATTGTTTGAATATTACAGCATTGCGCTGGCAATGCGGCGTGCCTCGGCGTCAGTAGCTACATAGTCGTCGTATGTAGGACGTGCTATGAACGTAGCTTTCTGCATAGTAGCCTCGATAATCTCGCCCATCTGAAGGAATCCGCAACGGTCGTGACGGAACGCTTCGTTTACTATCTCGTTGGCGGCATTGACGATACACGGCATGTTGCCACCCTGATTGATTGCCTCGTAGGCCATTTGCAGACAGCGGAACTTCTGCATGTCGGGCTCGAAGAATTCGAGTGGCTGCTTGAACAGGTCGAGTCGGTCGCCGCTAAGGGGCAGTCGGTCGGGGTAAGAGAAGGCATATTGTATGGGCAGACGCATGTCGGGAACGCCCAGTTGAGCCTTTACTGCACCATCGCTGAACTGCACAGCGCTGTGAACTATTGACTGCGGGTGAACGAGTACTTGTATGCGGTCGGCACTGACACCGAACAGCCACTTCGCTTCAATTACCTCAAAGCCCTTGTTCATCATCGAAGCTGAGTCGATGGTAATCTTCTCTCCCATGTCCCAAGTAGGATGTTTGAGGGCGTCGGCAGCCTTAACGTCGCGCATTTGTTCGAGAGTGAACTTGCGGAAGGGGCCGCCCGATGCAGTAAGCAATATCTTGTCGATTTCGTTGCGGCCCTCGCCTACCAGGCTCTGGAATATGGCTGAGTGCTCGCTGTCTACCGGCAGGATGTTGACACGATATTCGTTTGCCAACTGACATATCAGTTCGCCGGCTACGACCAATGTCTCCTTGTTGGCAAGACAGATTGTCTTGCGAGCCTTAATGGCATGGATTGTAGGCGACAAACCTGCATATCCCACCATAGCTGTGAGTACCATGTCGATGGGCTGAGCCTCTACGATTTCGTCGAGCGCCTTCTTTCCGGCGTAAACCTTCACCTCCTGGCAGTCTGCCAGCAGCGCCTTAAGAGCCTCGTAATGCTGCTCGTTGGCTATAACTACAGCCGCAGGGCGGAATTCGCGGGCCTGTTCAGCCAGCTTCATATATTGGTTGTTGGCCGTGAGGCAGTACGCCTCGTAACGGTCGGGATGTTGCTTGATTACGTCCAGTGCCTGAGTACCGATTGAACCGGTAGAGCCGAGGATGCAAATTTGTTTTTTCATATTTCTATTTTGAGTTGACGAGTTTATAAGTCGAGCAAGCCTTCGGGCAGCTGCATTGTTATCTGTCTGTGCTCGGTGTCAACGCTGGTGATCAGTTCGTCGCTTGCCGGGATGAGAATGTCGTCGCCATTGGCAGTGACAAGTTCGAAGAGCGTGTTGATGGTAGAGTCGTCTACGGAGTGAATCTTGCCCACCGTCTTGCTCGAAGAGGCATCCACCACATGAAAGCCCACAATGGCAGCCCACGACAACGACTCGGAATCAGAGTCGCTATGTTCGCGTGGAAAGTACACATCGCATCCGGTCAGTGTGCGGGCCTTGTCCTGTGTGGTCACATCTTCAAACCGTACAAGGGCCGTCTCGTCCGTCTTGAAACGGTACTCGTCCATAAAGAACGGCACGAGAATGCCGTCCATGTCGAGAATGAGATAGTCGGCGTCGGTACGGTCGAACACGTCGTCGTCGAAGTGGAACGACACTTCGCCGTCAACTCCGTGCGGTTTGCCTATGCGTCCGATTTTATATACAGTTTCTTTCTTTATCATATTATTATCAAATGAGCTGTTCCTTGCGGCCTTACTCTCTTCTTATCTTGGCACCCAGAGCGTTGAGTCTGCCCTCGATGTCCTCATAGCCACGGTCTATCTGGGCTATGTTGTCGATGCGGCTTGTACCCTTGGCACCCATTGCGGCAATGAGCAGAGCGATACCGGCACGTATGTCGGGGCTTGTCATTCTGCGGGCGCGCAACTGTCGTTTGCGGTCATGGCCTACGATGACGCATCTGTGCGGGTCGCACAGAATGATCTGGGCACCCATATCAATGAGTTTGTCGACGAAGAACAGACGGCTCTCGAACATCTTCTGATGTACAAGTACCGAGCCACGAGCCTGAGTAGCCACCACGATGAGCACCGACAGAAGGTCAGGAGTAAGTCCCGGCCACGGCGCATCTGCCAAGGTGAGGATTGTACCGTCAATGAATGATTCGACGATGTAGTGTGGCTGTCGCGGAATGAAGAGGTCGTCGCCCTCCACCTTTATCTTGACACCCAGTTGGCGGAATGCGTCGGGAATGATGCCAAGTTCGCGCACGGCGCAATTCTTGATGCGTACGCCGTCGCCCACCATTGCTGCCATACCGATGAACGAGCCTACCTCGATCATATCTGGAAGAATACGGTGCTCGGCACCGTGCAATGACTTTACGCCGACAATGGTAATCAAGTTGGAAGCTATGCCCGAAATGTTGGCGCCCATGGCGTTGAGCAGATGGCACAACTGCTGCACATAGGGTTCGCAAGCGGCATTATATATAGTAGTAGTGCCTTCTGCTAGCACGGCAGCCATAATGATATTTGCGGTACCCGTTACTGATGCCTCGTCGAGCAGCATGTATGCGCCCTTGAGATGTTGCGCCTCAATGTTGTACACCTTACGCTCCTCGTCGTTGACAAACTTGGCTCCGAGATTCTTGAAGCCCAAAAAGTGAGTGTCAAGACGTCGGCGTCCAATCTTGTCGCCGCCCGGTTCTGCCACAGCGGCGTGTCCGAAGCGTCCCAATAGTGGTCCCATGAGCAGCACGCTGCCTCTGAGAGCGGCACATTTCTGCACATACTCGTCGCTGTCGAGATATTCGAGGTTGATGTCATCGGCCTGGAATGTATAGTCGTTGCGCGAGTTGCGTGTCACCTTTACACCGATTTCTTCGAGCAACTTGATAAGGTTGTTGACGTCAAGAATGTCGGGTATGTTGGTGATGTGCACCGGTTGGTCGGTGAGCAGCGTAGCTGCAATCACCTCAAGTGCCTCGTTTTTGGCTCCCTGCGGAGTGATAGTTCCGCTGAGTGTATGTCCACCCTCGATTATGAATGTTTCCATAGCAATGGTCTTGATGTTAGAGTGAGTGTGAGAATGTGTGAATGTTTATCTGCGGTGGCGCTGCTTGCGCTCGGGCGTACGGTTCTGTGTGCGTTCGAACTTGAAGTTGTCGAGGTCGAGCTGCACGTTTCCGGCTGTGTATCCAGCCAAGTCTGACGCCACCTTTTCGTTGTCGCTTGAGCCGTGTCCCCACTGTACGAGGTCGCGTTTCATCTGGTTTGCCACGAGACGTATCAGTTCGGTGCGTTCCGGTCCTTGCGGCATTGTCTTGAGCATGTCGAACACTTCAAACATCAGTCCGCCGTAGTGGCGCACCGGAATGCGTCGCATGGGGTAGGGTATGGGCTTAGGCTTCTCGAGCATTGAGCGTGCCTCGTTGATGTCGAAGGGATAGTCGATGTCGAGTTTGAACTGGCTCATCAGTGCCAGGTGGTCCCACAGCTTGCGACGGAACGATTCGGCGTCGCCCGTACGAGGCATCATGCGTTCCATAACGGCAATGATGGTGTTGGCGCAACGCTGTCGGTCGGCGCGATTTGGCAGCGCCACGCAGTGGTCTACCATCTGTTGCACCTCACGTCCGTATTCTGGCAGTATGAGGCGTTCGCGCTGTGTATTGTAGTCGAGTCCTTTTATATTCATATTACTATAACAATTTCTTTGGCTGATGAGCCACGAAGTCCTTCAGATAGAACGGAACAAAGTATGCTACGTCCTCGTATTTCTCTTGAGCAATGCGTCGTTCGGCTATCGGGAACATCCATTTTGCCAGCGGCTCTACGCCCTTGATGAGTCGTGCATTGGGATGATTGATCACCTCCATGCACTTCTCGGCTCCGTTGCCGAAGAAGTAAACGGGTCCGCGGTCGAGATATTCGCGATAGGTTTCGGCATCTACCACATCGGCCTGGATGCCTCGCACCTCGTGCAGGGCGCGGTCGTACACTGCCGAATAAACCTCCATTCGGCGTGCGTCAATCATTGGGCACAGCAAGGCACCCTCCTCTACCTCCTCACGCAGAAGCACCGGGACTGCCATAAGTTCGAGTGTTGGCACGGCGATGAGCTTGAGGTCCTGTCCGAAGCAGATGCCCTTTGCCATCGATGCGCCAATGCGCAGACCGGTATATGAACCCGGACCGCAGCTTACAGCCACTGCGTCGAGCGGAATGGCGTGACTGTCGGCAAACGACAACGCCTCGTCGACAAACGTGCCGATCTTCACTGCATGGTTGGGACCCTCGTGGTCTTCTTGGGAGAAAATACATGCTCCGTCCTGACTGACGGATACTGAGCACACATCAGTGCTCGTTTCAATATTCAAAATACACGACATGCTAAAACTTTTTACTTTCGTGGACTTTGCTCCTAACCGTGTGGCTGCAAATACAAAACTATATGCCACTCTGGGTTAGCAGTGTCCTCAATATACATATATATATTGTTGGTGTGTGAAATATTTCAGTGCAAAGATAGTGTAAATCACGCGCATTACAAAATGAATTCATTCATTTTTGGTTAAAAACAGTTTGAGGGTTGGCGATTTATGTCCAATTATAAGTAACTTTGCAACAATTAGGATTTACTAACATCAATATTTTTACCGAATGAAACATTCAAGACAAGGCCTTATGCTTCTGCTTCTTGCAGCGACATTGGCATCACAACCCGCAGTGGCGCAAAACCGAGCTAAAAACAAGAACAAGACAATCGTTGACACACCCGTCTACAAGCAGGCGTCGCGCCCCATTGAGGAGCGTGTAGCCGACCTTCTGAGCCGCATGACCATTGAGGAGAAGATAGCACAGTTGCGCTGTCCGCTCGGATTGGAGATGTATACGAAGACAAGCGACAAAAGCGTTGAAGTGTCGCAGAAATTCAAGGACATAATGAGCAAGGCCCCGATAGGTTCGTTCTGGGCTGTGCTGCGTGCCGATCCGTGGACGCAGAAGACGCTGGAAACGGGACTTTATCCCGAACTTGCAGCCAAAGCCATCAACGCTTTGCAGAAATATGCAGTGGAGAAGACCCGTCTCGGCATACCTATTCTGTTTGCTGAGGAGACTCCGCACGGCCATATGGCAATTGGCACGACCGTATATCCTACGGGACTGTCGTGTGCCAGCACATGGAATGCCGACCTTATGCACAGCATGGGCGACGCTATGGGTCGCGAAGTGCGTTCGCAGGGCAGCAATGTGGGCTATGGCCCCGTGCTCGACGTGGCTCGCGAGCCGCGCTGGTCGCGTATGGAAGAGGGCTTCGGCGAAGACCCTTGGCTGACTTCGGTGCTCGGTCCGGCTATAGTTCAGGGCATGCAGGGCGAGGCTTCTGACGGCCAGCACGTGTTCAGTACTCTCAAGCATCTTGCCGCATACGGCGTTCCTATGGGCGGACACAACGGCAATACGGTGCAGGTGGGCGAGCGTACGCTGCGCTCCGAACTGCTGCAGCCTTTCGAAAAGGCTGTCAAGGCAGGTGCAGCAACCGTAATGACTTCGTACAACACCGTTGAGGGCGTGCCATGCACGTCCAATCGTAAGCTGCTCACCGACATGCTGCGCGGCGAGTGGGGATTCAAGGGCTTCACATACAGCGACCTTTACTCTATCGAGACCATCGCTTCCAACGGCGCAGCCCGCGACAATTCCGAGGGTGCGGCGCTCGCCTTGAAGGCGGGACTGGATATGGACATTGGCGGTGATGCCTTCGGCAACAATCTGAAGACAGAACTTGAGAAGGGCGGAATAAGCAATGCCGACCTCGACCGTGCCGTAGCCAATGTGTTCACGCTGAAGTTCAGCCAGGGATTGTTTGAAAATCCGTATGTCAATCCGAAGACTGCCAAGCAGGTGTGCCGTTCGGTTGAGCATCGTGCCATAGCCGAGAAGGTGGCTGAGGAGGGCACTGTGCTGCTCAAGAACAACGGTGTGCTGCCGCTGCAGAAGAATCTGAAGCGCATAGCCGTAATCGGTCCTAACGCCGATACTCCTTATAACCAGCTTGGCGACTACACCGCTCCGCAGGCACGCGAGGCTATTGTCACCGTGCTCGATGGCGTTAAAGCTGCCGTAGACAAGCAGACTGAGGTGGTATATGCCAAGGGTTGCGCCGTGCGCGACACCACTTCGGCAGACATTCCGGCTGCTGTGAGCGCTGCCGAGAGTGCCGATGCTGTGGTATTGGTGGTAGGAGCAGCTCATTGTAGCCGTAAGCGCTGCCACAAAGAAGACGGGCAAGCCGCTCGTCGTGGTATATATCCAGGGCAGAACACTCCTGATGAACCAGGCAACGGACAAGGCAGAGGCTCTGCTTACGGCGTGGTATCCCGGCGAACAGGGCGGTAAGGCAATAGCATCGTTGCTCTTTGGCGACGCCAATCCTTCGGGTCGTCTGCCGGTAAGCATTCCGCGCAGCGTGGCCAGCTCCCCGTGTACTACAGTCAGGGCAAACTGCGCGACTATATGGATGCCGAGGCGGCACCGCTCTATCCGTTCGGCTACGGACTGTCGTACACTACGTTCGACTATTCGGGTCTCTCGATAGAACGTCTGGCTTCTGCCGATGGTTCTGCTACGGCTCAGACGCAGTCAGCAGGCGTGCTTATGACTTCAGCCGACGGACTGCGCATGTCGGCAAGCCAGCCCCTTGCCAAGGTCAGACTCACCGTGAAGAACACCGGAAAGCGTGACGGTGCCGAGGTGGTGCAGCTCTATGTTCACGACCGTGCAGCCTCGGTGGCACAGCCGCCCATTCAGCTTCGCGCCTTCAAGAAGGTCTGGCTCAAGGCAGGCGAGTCGCGTTAGGTAGAGTTTACGCTTGGTTTCGACGAACTCTCAATCGTCGGTGCCGACATGAAGCGAGTGCTTGAGCGTGGCGATTTCGACATAATGGTGGGAGCCTCGTCGTCGGATATACGACAGAGCGGAGTGCTCTCGCTGTAGCATGGCAACTGGCTTGTCGGGCGATTTATAAACGGCTGATTTTCAAGCAGAAAACGGCTGCTCTGAAAATGTACCCCTTTTGGGTTGTAAAAGGAGTCCTTTTGAAAAGAGACGGGAAAACGGGCTGTGGAATAAGGCATAATTAACACATAAAGTTAGGGCAATTTCAGCATTTTTGTTATTTTTGCAAAACAAACAAGTTAAGATTTTATATGGAAATAGGTGATAAAGTATTAGTGTCTCCGGATTTGACACATAAGTCAGATTGAGAGAACGGTGAGGTTATAAAGGTCGAACAGAATTCCTTTGTCGGAGTGGTTGTTTCCGCTAAGACCGATGATGGGATATCTTCTTCGGTTATCAGGACATGTTCAAACCAGCATAATTTCAACTATGTACGCCCTAAGTCTATACTTGTTTATAAAGAATTCATAAATGCAAATGGCACGAACCAGGATGTTATCCTTTGTTCGTGCCATTTTTTATTGATAGTATGTAATGTTAAGAGCTTTTACTTCAGCTGCATTTTCAGGGTCTTTCCTTCCATCAGCTGACGGTGAGCGATGCGGAAACCGTTGAGTTTCTTTCCACCGATTGTTATTGATTTGATGTACTGCTGCGACGGCGATGTGCGGTCGGTTTCGATGGTTATGTCGCCATTGGGGTAGAATTTCGGGTCGAGATGCAGCGTCACCTTGTCGAATACGGGTGTGGTGAGCGTGTACGACGGGTCGCCGGGGTTGTCGGGATATAAGCCTATCATCGAGAATATGGCCCAAGCCGACATGGTTCCGGTGTCTTCGTTGCCCGGAATGCCGTCGGGACGTGTCGTGTAGTACTTCTTGAGTAGTTCGGTCACGGTCTTCTGTGTGCGCCATTCGTCGCCCTTGAAGTAAGAGAACAGATACGGATAGGCTATGTCAGGCTCGTTGGCAGGATCGTACAGGCCCTTGTCGAACACCATCTGCAGCTTGTCGACAAACTTGCGTTGTCCGCCCATCATCTTAGCCATACCCGTTACGTCGTGCGGAGCATAGAATGTGTAGTTCCATGCCGATCCCTCGTGGAATCCGGGGCAGTTCTCGAAGTTGGCTCCTGCTTCAGGATTGAACGGTGTGAGGAACGAACCGTCCTTCTTTATCGGTCGCAGCGTGCCGCTCTCCTTCGAGTAGTAGTGCTTGTATCCGAGTGCGCGCTGGCGGAAAAGCTTGGCATCGTTGTTGTGGCCGAGCTCCTTGGCGAGTATCGACAGAGCATTGTCGGCAAGATAATATTCCAGAGCGTGCGACACGGAGTTGTCGCCCGACATGTCGGCAGCGTAGAATCCGAGCGGAACATAGCCTTTCTCGATGTACGGATCGATGTCGGGGCGCATCTTGTTGTCCTTGCCCGGTAGGGTAGCCGATGCGCGGAACGCCTTGTAGGCGGTATTGATGTCAAATCCACGCAGTCCGCGCATGTATGCGTCGGCAATGTAGGGTATGGCTGGGTCGCCCTCCATTGTCCATGTCTCGCGGCCGAACAGCTCCCACTTGGGCATCCATCCCCACTCGCGATACATGTCGATCATCGAGTTGATCATGTCCACCTGCTTGTCAGGATAGAGCAAAGTCTCGAGCTGCGAGAGGTTGCGGTAGGTGTCCCAGAGCGAATATACGGTGTAGCGGTTGCCGTTGGTGTGGCCGTTTTCGTTGCTCTCCATCTTCGGGTACTTTCCGTCAACGTCCTGAAGCACCGTAGGGTGAATCTGCGAGTGATACAGTGCGGTGTACAATACACGTCGCTGGTCGTCGGTTCCGCCCTCAACGCTTATGCGGTTGAGCGTATTAGCCCATTCGGCGCGTGTGTCTGCCACGGTCTTATCGAAGTTGAAGCCCTGCTGTTCGGCGTTGAGATTGGCGCGAGCGCCCTCAATCGACACGAAACTTACGCCCACCTGCACTTCCACTTGTTCGCCCTTGGCGAGGTCGTAGGTCATGTAGTAGCCTATGTCGTTGCCCGCCATGTCACGGCCGTAGCCCGGATAGAGCTTGTACTTGCCTTGGTAGGTGTCCCACTGAGCCTGGGCGTTGTGCAGGTCGGGCTGTTTCTTCCACATACCGAATGCTGCCGGCTTCTTGTTGACGCGTACTACGAAGTACATGGGGAATACGGCTTGCGGATTGTAGCAGAACGTGCCGAGCAGACGGGTGCCCTCAAACTCTGTATCGCTAACACGTCGCAGCGACGCACCGATTTCGTTTGTGAGTCCGTTGCCTAAGTTGAACAGCAGATTCGACTTGCCTCCGGGGAAGGTATAGCGTTCGATTGACGAGCGCATGGTAGCCGCCACCTCACACTTGATGCCGTATTTGGTCAGGACGTTGCTGTAGTAGCCCGGTCGTGCGGTCTCGTCCTTATACTCCGAGCCGTAGCTTCGGTAGTCGACGTTAAGCTCTCCGGTGGTAGGCATAGTCAGCAGAGTGCCCATTTCGGGACATCCCACACCGCTGAGCGTGACGTGTGCGAAGCCCGTGAAATACTTGTTGTTGTACTCATATACCGCCGACCACCAGCGCGAGTCCTTGTCTTGCTGATTAAGGTCGGAGCCCATGACGTTGAACGGCACCACCGACATGAGTCCGTGGGGGCGTATTGCGCCAGGATTGCAGATGCTGAAGTTGGTAGTTCCGATGAACGGATCCACGTAGTCAACGTTGTCTTTGGCTGTAATATTGCCGGCTGCGAGTGTCAGCAATGCCGCAATAGCTAAATGCTTGAAATGATTCATATGTAAAAGTTGATTTAGATTTAATGCTTGTTTCTGCAAAAATACTCAATCTGCACGAAATGAGCAAATAATAACCATGCAAGTTAAATTAAATTAAAGACATTCAACATTTTAGTTATTATAACGTCAAATAGTTAGGTTTGACGAAGTTTAGCTTTAACTTTGCAACCAAGTATCGGCTGAAAGCATCAGCTTGATGCCCTTATGTAATATATAATGTGTAACAACGCTAATAAAACACCAATTATGAATATGAAGAAAGGAAACGTATTTGCAATTGCAATGATGGCAGGCTTGCTTACAATGGCAAGCTGTGCAAGCAAGAAGGATTTGGAGAATTGCCGTCTGGAGAACAAGGAACTCACCAGCAACTATCAGGATGCAAAGGAGTCGCTTGCAGCATCTAAGGCTCGTGTGTCTTCGCTCGAAGAACAGTTGGCACAGCAGAAGGAGCAGCTCAATCAGGCCAAGCAGGCTTATCAGTCGCTGCAGCAGTCGCTCGACAAGAGCTTGAACAATGCAAACGCCAACAACGTGAACATCTCGAAGCTCGTCGACCAGATCAATGAGTCGAACCAGTATATCCGCCACTTGGTTGAGGTGAAGTCGAAGAGCGATTCGCTCAACATGGTTCTCACCAACAACCTGACACGCTCGCTCAGCAAGGAGGAGATGAAGGAGGTTGACGTGCAGGTACTCAAGGGCGTAGTATACATCTCGCTTGCCGACAATATGCTCTACAAGAGCGGTTCGTACGAAATCAACGACCGTGCTGCCGAGACTCTCAGCAAGATTGCAAAGATTATCACCGACTACAAGGACTACGAGGTTCTCATCGAGGGTAACACCGACAACGTACCCGTTAACACCAATGCAGCTTCGATGAAGAACATCCGCAACAACTGGGACCTTTCAGCTTTGCGTGCATCAAGCGTTGTGCAGGCTCTGCAGAACCAGTATGGCGTAGACCCGAAGCGTCTTACAGCAGGTGGCCGTGGCGAGTATAATCCGGTGACAAGCAACTCTACTGAGGTGGGCAAGCAGCGCAACCGCCGCACCCAGATCATCATCACTCCGAAGCTCGACCAGTTCATGGACCTCATCGACAAGGCTCCTGAGGGCAGCAACTAATAGTGTAGACCAAACGTAAACAAACGGACATAAAAAACGGTGTGCCTCTTATTTGAGGTACACCGTTTTGTTTTTTACCTTATAGCTTATGCTTCCGGCTGTTGCTATGACTTGTAATATCTCGTCAAGATTCTCGCGGTCGAGATTGAGCGTGCCGCAAAGCTGCAGATGCTTGACGCGTTCTGACTCTATGACAATGTTTACCTTGTATGCCCTCTCGATGGCTGTGATGATCTGATGTATCGTCATCTCGTCCATGACAAGCTCGCCCGAGGTCCACAAACGCTTGTTGGCAGAGTAGCAACAGGTAGCCGTTATGCGTCCGGTGTGCTTGTCGAGCAGCGTCATCTGTTCAGGGTGAATCACAACTTCGTGCTTGGGGAACTTCACCGAGGTTACTCCTACCTCGCCTTCGCACAACGTCACTTCGGCAGTAGGCTCTTCCGGATAGTCGCGGAAGTTGAACTTGGTGCCAATATCACGCACGCACATGTTGCTGCTGCATACCGACATGGGCATGTCCGAACCCTTACCTACCTCGAAATATCCCTCGCCGTTGATGCGTACGTTGCGGTTGGTTATGCCGAAACCTTGCGAATAGCTCAGCTGCGAACCTGCGTTGAGCCATACGGCAGTGCCGTCGGGCAGCATCACCTTGGCTCGCGAGCCTGCCGGAGCCTCTACGTTGACCATGTTGGCGAAGCGGTCGGCGTATTGCTTGGTGTAGCGGTTGTAGCTCAGCCAGGTGCCAATCACGATGAGCGCAACGGCTGCCACGCTTGCTACTACGCGTAGTTGCAAGCGCAACCACGGGTGGTTGATGCTCCATAAGCGGTGCGGAGTAGTTTCGTCGACATCGTATTCGTCTGCTGTAGGTGCGTCTTTGTCTTGTGCAATGTGGCGTTCGAAACATCCGAAAGCAGCTTCGTAGTCGAATGTTGAGGCTATGTCGCCACCGCCGTCAGCGTTCTATTCGCGCTGTTGCTGCTCGAAATACTGTCGGTTGGCGGCATCTTTCTCCATCCACCGCGACAGAGTGGCGATGTCATCGGGCGACGCCGTGCCGTTGAACAGGCGCAGTATGATGTCGTCTATTTGTATGTCTGCGTATTCCATTTGCTTCGTTTTAGTTAAAAAATAGGTGTATCGAGGGTGTGTCAAAACTCCCTGATTCTTAAAAAAATCACAAAGCCCTGACTTTCACAAGCCAGGGCTTTGCTATGTCTAAAAGTTGTTGTAACTTTAG
>JAIJMN010000136.1:0-6460 GCA_022735715.1 Prevotella sp. | reverse complement strand
GTAATCAACGAGCTTCGTTCAGAAGGTATATATTCAATAAAGAATAGTCCAAATGTACATGTTAATGTCGTGTTGGCGTCTACCGACAAAGGAGCCGATAATGTTAATGAAATCTTAGAAACACATGCATGTACAAGAAGAAATGTCGTAATAAAAATGAATCCAGAACTCAGTATCAAAGAAGAATCTGACATTTTCTCTATATTGTCTTTTCAGACAGATAGCAATCCATACTTAGAATTGAAAAAGTTCCTGCAACTGTATAATATATTTATAGAGAAGCATAGTATTATGACATGCTTTGATTTGTCTGATTTCTCAATACTTATAAGAGGAAGGAACGTAATATCTACCCATTTGTATGTGTATAAAAAAGACCTAACAGATGCTTTTGAACATATAAAATCAATATATATAAAAGAAAAAGGCAGATATCTTTTGGCAATTACCATAGCCCGCTATGACAATAATGAGATGGAGAAGATGATGCTTCCTTTAAGTGACTATTTGAAATCAGTCCCGGATAAGAACATATTCTATTTTACAATCACGGAAGCTACACCGAAAATATTAACTTTATTCACATCAGTACCTTTGTAGCAATGAAAGATAATGTCAAATATCAACAGGCACGTGCTGTCTTAAAAAGAAGAATTATTTCTTTTCCTAATGATGGTGAGTTGCGAGTGGAAAGTATAATCAGAGAGTTTGAAGATTATGCAATGATTGATTGCAAACAATATGACAAGGTTGTGCTACAGTTTATTACTGCATCAGTATATCCGTTGAAAAAGAGTGAGTTATGTCAGTTGATCTCGTTCTTTGCAAATAAGTTTCACAAAGCAGAATATAAATGGGAGACTGGAACAGATGAAAAGTTAGGCGAAAAATTGTTGGTCCAACTTTTATGCAGCAGCTTCTCTCACCTATAAGGTTGCAAATTGCAATCTTGTAGAGCGAGATTGATTATGATGGTATGAAAAAAAAGACACACCATAGCAATATCTTAGCAGCCGAAACGTTATCTATATAAATGACAAATATGGAACTGAATCAAACCAACAAACTCGTGTGGATTGTGGAGACCATCTATCGGGCACATAAGATTTCATTCGAGGAATTGAACCGCCGCTGGATGGATAATATAGATTTGAGCGGTGGTGAGGAGATGTTGAAGCGCACTTTCCATAAGTGGAAGTGGAATATCTTCGACACCTTCGGATTGTCGATAGACTGCGAAAAGGCCGTTCCATATAGGTATTACATCGCCAACGTGGAGGATATGAAGAGTGGAAGTATTGAAAATTGGTTGCTCAGTACGCTATCGGTGAGTAATTTTCACCTTGAAAGCAAATCTATCAAGAACAGGATTATCCTTGAAGACGTGCCCAGTGGCAGGGAATATTTGGAGCTGATAATAAATGCGATGAAGAAGAATCGCTTCATTCATATAAACTATCTCAACTATTGGAAAGGTGTCACGCGCGACCATTATGTGATGCCATTGTGCGTAAAGCTATTCCGTCAGCGCTGGTATTTGGTGGGGCGTAATTGGCCTGCAGGCTATGATCTCGTCTTTTGTCTCGACCGCATACATGACTTCCGCCTTTCGAGCTACACGTTTGAATATCCTGAAGAGTTCAATCCACAGGAATACTTCAATGGTTGTATAGGTGTAATTCCTGGCGATGGCACCGACATTGAGAAGGTAAAAATCAAGGTCAGTGCCAGTCAGGCCAACTACCTGCGCGACCTTCCTCTGCATGAGTCGCAACAAGAGACTGAGCAAACAGATGAATACAGCATCTTTGAACTGCATGTCCGCCCGACATTCGACTTCCAACAGGAACTGTTATGGAATGGTGAAAACCTTGAAGTGCTCGAACCGCTATGGCTACGTAAGGAGATTGCAGGAAAAGTAAATAGGATGTGGAACAAATATAAGGAAGAATGATAGATCGCCGCCCGTTGCGGCTATGATTTATCAAACCATCACCACGCTCTGGCAGATGCAGAAGCCTGCGCATGGATAGCAAGAGAGATTCTATAATTGTACATGCAAAATTCTTACTAAAATTATTAATATAACAAATATGACAGAAAATAAAATTGAATTGAAATCGGTTTGCGATCTCCTTGGGCTGAAGTTCTTCATTCCAAGTTATCAGCGTGGCTACCGATGGAATGACCAACAGGTGGAAGATCTACTGAATGACATCAACGACTTTAGGCCAGAAAGTGTCAATAACTCTGATGAGGGAACTTGGTACTGTCTACAGCCGTTGGTGGTTAAGAAGGTGAAAATATCGGATTCACATTGTGACGAAGCGAATGAGGAAGAAAATTGGTATGAAGTGATTGACGGACAGCAACGATTAACCACGATTTATCTAATCATTCATTATTTCAATGAGATGTGGAATGGAAAGCGTAAGACTACATTACCAACAATCAGCTATGCAACGAGAAATGATAGTTATTATTTCTTGAGAAGTCTGGAAATAGATGAAGCCCAAGAAGCAGTAACACCAGGAAAAGAATTCAGAGAGTATATTGACTACTTTTATATGAAGCAGGCCTACAGCATAATTCACAAATGGGCTTGCAAACAGGGCGATAATTTTGACAACAATGATTTCCAATCCAAGTTTATCCATCGCACAAAGGTGATTTGGTACGAGACTATAGATGAAGACCCCATCAAAGTCTTCACTCGTCTTAACATAGGGAAAATATCGCTCACGAACGCAGAACTTATCAAGGCTCTGTTTATGAATCGTTCAAACTTTCGGGTCTCAGATGTAAATCACCTGAAATTGAGGCAGCAAGAAATATCAAGTGAATGGGACAACATTGAATATACGTTGCAAAATGATGAGTTCTGGCTGTTCTTAAATGAAAAAGGCTATAGCCGCCCTACGAGAATAGACTTTATTTTTGACCTGATTTGCGAACATAACGAATTAACACTCTGCGAAGAGAAGTACTGCCAAATAGGTTCTGATGACTATAGAACTTTCCGATACTACTACGAATATTTCAATTCAGCGCAATCGGATATAGAAAAATGCTGGAATGAAGTGAAAGCGTATTTTCAAACTTTCAAGGAATGGTATGATGATTTGGAACTCTATCACTATGTGGGTTATTTAATCATATATGGACATACTATTTCCGACCTTGTCGCTGAATGGAATAATGCTATAGATAAAGCTTCTTTCGTAAAGTCATTAAAGCAGATGGTTAAAGCCGAGATAGACAAGTGTCCTGAAATTGATTTCCAATACAACGTAGATGGTAGTAACAAAGGAAGGAGCAAACCTATCCTTCTTTTCCATAACATACAGACAATTGTTAATCAGAACAAGAATAACCTTGACAACTCAAAGTATCAGATAGGAGTATTTTACAAATTCCCATTTCACCTTTATAAAATTGAAAGTTGGGACGTGGAGCACATCAACTCGAACACGACTAACGAAGAAGATGATACGATGACACAAGAGCAATGGCTTTTGAATGTTTATCTAAGTGCGGAAAATAAGATTCAGTCAAAAATAATTGACTTCTTTGCCAAGGACAGTGAAGAACAAAGAAATAAACTATTTGATGAAATCAAAAAACATTTTCACCAAGCTGAAAACTGGACTCCAGAGGAAAAGAACAAAATCTGGAACTATACTTTATTGGACTCTTCGACCAATAGAAGCTATGGCAACGCTCTATTCTCAGGAAAGCGCCGCGTTATAATCGGCAAAGACAAAGGTGTAAGAATTTCAATTCCAAGGTTTACCAGAGATGGGAGGTTAGAGTTTACAGCTGAAAGCAAAGCGGAATCATGTTTTGTACCTCCTTGCACAAAGCAAGTTTTTATGAAATACTATTCGGCAGTCATGACCGATGCCAACTACTGGACAAAAGAAATAGATGCTGAAGGTTATTTAAGAGACATCAAGGAATGTATTAACAAATTAGATAATTGAAAAAATGGCAAACAAAACAACTTTCTGGAGTTTTCTGAAAAACAACTATATAGAGATTCCAATAATTCAACGCGACTATGCACAAGGAAGATTGGGAAAAGAGAATCTTCGCAAAAATTTCTTAGGTGACTTGAAAAGGGCTTTGGACAAGGAGCCACCATATAAAGATACGGAAATGAAGTTAGACTTTATCTATGGAACTACGGAAAACGACAGGCTCAATCCACTGGATGGTCAGCAACGCCTCACCACCCTCTGGCTGTTGCATTGGTACATAGCTTTACGCGCTGACATGTTGAACGAAGATAACTGCGCAATTCTAAAGAAATTCACATACGAGACAAGAATCACATCCCGAGAGTTTTGTCAGAATTTGTGTATTCCAAAAAATTTTGAAAACTTCTGTAGCAGCGACATTGTAGGATTTATCACAAAACAAACATGGTTTTATTCTGCATGGAAGCAGGATCCAACTATTCAATCGATGCTTAGGATGTTAAGTGGCACTAAAATTTCAGACAAGAAAGGAGAAGATATCACAGACGGAATTGATGAATTATTCGATGATGACAAGTGTGCGGATACATTTGTTGCCTACTGGAACATATTGACAGATGATACATTGTGCCCCATTGTATTTTATAATCTTCCGCTTCATGACTTTGGTCTTACTGATGATCTATATATCAAGATGAATGCGCGTGGCAAGCAACTAACCAGTTTTGAGAATTTCAAAGCTGATTTAATTGGCTACATGACAAAATGTTCTGAAGAAGCATTTGAGGATAAACAGAAAAGTCAATGGGAACTTCTTTTAGATACCCGAAAAGGTCTTCCCATCAAGTTTGACACAGACTGGACAGATATCTTTTGGGCTAACAGGTCATGTGGCATAAAAGACAAAAATGGCAAAGGCATTAAATCCAAGTCAAATCATATTGATGAAATATTTTTCACATTTCTGAACAGATTCTTTTGGAATGAATTGTTTATAGCGAGGAAATCGGACAATCCTTCACAGTTTTTACTTGACATGGGTAAAGGCGATGAGAATTCCGTGCAAGAGAATGAAAACGCTTCATACAGGTATCTCAACGATTCCACCAATCGCAACCCTAATGACTACGATACTAAAATTGCATACCAAGGTCTGGACGAATACAAATATGACAATGGCGTCATACCTATTGAGTTCTTTTTGAAATTGCAAAGAGTCTTGAACAACTATTACAGATTCTCCCAAAATTGCACATTGCCCACTTGCCCATGGGATAGCAGTTTCAGGTTCATACCTCAATATGTAAAGGATGAAAACTCCGACAATATAGAAATCAGCAATAATGCGAATGAAAAGATACTCAGAGTTTCCACGCTAAATCAGGTACAAAGGATAGTTTTCTTCGCCATATGCAAGTATTTCGACCACGATGACACTGTTGAAGACAGTATGGATTCAATGAAAAGATGGATACGAGTCATTTGGAACCTAATTTCCGGAGAAGGCGAAGATGGTCGTCCGCAAATTAGAAGTTCTGTGGCTATGCGAACTGCTATAGAACACATAGAGAGACTTGATGCTCATGATGTTTACAACAGTTTGAACTGCATGCCGTTTGACGAGAGAACTTCAGATTTCTCTAACAGATGGAATGAAGAGATTAACAAAGCAAAACAAATAGTGTGTCAAGAAGTGCGTAGCGACGGGAGAACCTGGGAGGAGGTCATCACAGAAGCTGAACAATATGCTTTTTTCAGAGGAAGCATACGCTTCCTGTTTCAAGACGAAAACGGGCAGGTGGATTGGAGAAGGTTTGACGAAAAATGGAAACATGCAAAAGACTTCTTTCTACAAAAGCCTACACAAGCCACTGCGATGCAAGAACGATACCGCAATGCGGATTTATTAAAATCTATGATGAGTTGGTTTACATCTGAGGCTTTTCAAAAGGTATTATGGTGGAAACACAGGACGTTCAACAATAAGCCAGAGACTTGGCTGTATTACCTTTTGAACAACGATAATTGTAAAGCCATACACCACCTCATGCTTGGCGAGACAAACACCCCTGATACGTTTGAGAAATCTTCCGATTTTAACGAACGAACGGTTTATATCCTCGCAACCACATCATTGTTGGATTTCGTGATTACTCATATTCCCAGTTCTTGGATTCGTAACTACCACAATCACATAGCAATTTTCCCAAGTGGAAAAGGTATATTCTTGAATGCCGAGAAAAGAGACGGTTTGCTGTCCTCCACAGAACAGATTGGAATAATGGAGGAGCATATAATCCCTAAAACTACATTGCTCTATGGTTCGGATATCAATTTTACATTCAACAATCATAATTTCCAGTGGTACCGCAACGATTTCGTGTATATAATGGATGAGTATTGGAATTATGCGATTAAAGATGAGAAAGCTCAAGAGGAAATGGATAAATACTATTGTCGCAGTACACACGATATACAAG
>JAIJMN010000135.1:0-6519 GCA_022735715.1 Prevotella sp. | reverse complement strand
CCAGCGGCACATAGGCGTGTCGGCAGCATGCACATTGGGGCTGAGGATGAGCACAGCACGCTACATACAATTCGTCAGCGGAAACGACCGCCTGCTACGTGCGCCATACGAGCATTGCCTGGACATAGCACGCTACCATAACCCCGACGTGGTGTTCTACAAGCATACCGACAATCCCAACGACGCCACGACGCCATTCACTTATGAAGGACCGATGCTGGGCAGCACATATATGAAGACCAACACCATTCAGGCGGCAAAGATAGGCTACTTGTTTGAAAAGAACATGATTGTGTCGGATGAATTCAACGAGAGAATAGCCGACAAGAACGAGTTTCTGACCAAGCTGCTGCTGCGCTCTGAACGCTTCTACTATACCGACGCTTACGCTTATCTGGCAAGTCAACAGGCAGCACAATCGGCCGCCGACAGTTCCGCCCACGCCAATCGGCTCGCAGAGACGGAGAAGACACTCGTGAACATGTTGAAACTCGTGGTGCCCGAAACTGACCGCCCAGCCTTGAGCCGTCGAATAGCCCAACTGACTATGGACTATCTGTGTGACGTAATACGCACAACGCACGACAAGAAGACGCTCGTCAAGACAATGGAACGCCTGGCAAGAAAAGGACTGTATCCCCTACCCGACCGCAACTACACAAAGAAGTACGCTTACTTCAGAAAGATGATTGGCAACCCCATAACGCGAAACCTGCTCTTCTACCTTATAAAATAACGACTTATACTTACAACAACCGATTCAGAAAAGAACAATATATAATTATGAACAGCAAGAAAATACTCATACTATTGGCTCTCGCCCTCACAACATCGGGACTGAGCGCTCAAAACCGTAAGGCAAAACGTTCAAAGGCAAAAGTAACGGCGGTAAAACCAAAGCAGGAAACCAGTCTGCCTGCCATGAGTCCGACAGCCAGAGCCTTGTTTGACGATATGCTGGCAAGCACCCAGAAGGTGTTTGTAATTGACAGTACAGTTGTAGACATCGACAATGTGCTGGCTGAAATTCCTCTGCCTGCAACTTATGGAAGATTCGTAAAATACAACTCTTTCTTCAACGCAGACAAAGCCAACGACTCGTACGTGTTTGTCAACGGATTCGGCAACCGCTGCTACTACACAGAGATGGGCAACGACAGCATAGCCCGTCTCTACACACGCGACATGGTGGGCAGCCAATGGGGCGAGCCACAGCCGGTAGAGTCGGTTAACGGCAAATTCAAGGACATTAGTTTCCCATTCATGTCAAGTGACGGACAGACGCTTTACTTTGCCGGTGTGTCTGACGAAGAGGGATTGGGCAAACGCGACATCTACATGACAAAGATAGAGGCTGGCGAGGGAAAATTCCTCAACGCCGAGAATATCGGTCTGCCGTTCAACTCGTCTTCAGACGATTTTGCCTACATTGTTGCCGATGCTGACAAGTTGGCATGGTTTGCTTCAACCCGAAACCAGCCCGAAGGAAAGGTATGCGTCTACACATTCGTCCCCACCGACACCCGACAGAATTACGACGCACTCACCATAGAAGAGAAAAAACTTCACAGTCTGGCTTGTCTGAATCGCATCCGCGAGACATGGCCTACGCCCGAGATGCGTGAGAAAGCCATGCAGCAGCTCAAGCGTCTGAAAATGGAGAACAGCCAGATGCAAGCTAAGGCTGATGCCATAAACTTCGTAGTAAACGACAGAGTCACTTACAAAAGTGTCAACCAATTCAAATCGGAGGAAACACGTAAGGCTTACATCGCAACAACAAAGATGCAAAGCGAGCTTACCGCAAAAATGACCAAACTTGCTGCCATGCGTGCCGAATACCATACAGCAACTGCTGGCAACAAGGCGCAGATAGGACAGCAAATACAGCAACTAGAACAGCAGACAAACCTGCTGCGACAGGAACTCAAAAAGACGTTGGGTGAACTGCGACAGAAGGAGTGTAAGTTGTAATTTCAAAAATCAATTATGGAGAAGAAGTATTTTGCTGCTTCGGAGCTGATAATCAACGGCGACGGCAGCGTTTTCCATTTGCACCTGAAACCGGAACATCTGGCAGACAAGGTGATATTGGTAGGCGACCCGGGACGTGTGGCTCTTGTGGCATCGCATCTGAGCGACATAGAGTGTGAGGTAGAGAGCCGCGAATTCCGCACCGTGACCGGACAGTATGAGGGCAAGCGCATCACGGTGGTGTCTACAGGCATAGGGTGCGACAACATCGACATAGTGATGAACGAGCTTGACGCTCTTGCCAACATCGACTTCAACACACGCATGGAGAAGAATCAGACACGTAGCCTTGAAATAGTTAGAATAGGCACTTGCGGCGGACTGCAACTCAACACTCCAGAAGGCACATTCGTATGCTCAGAATATTCGGTGGGATTCGACGGATTGCTCAACTTCTACGCCGGACGTAATGCCGTGTGCGACCTACAGATGGAACGCGCTCTAATCAACCATCTCGGATGGACGGGCAATATGTGCCAGCCATATCCTTATGTAATCAAGGCGGACGAGACGCTCGTAGAGCGCATAGCAGAAGGAATGGTGAGGGGCATCACGGTGGCGTGCGGCGGATTCTTCGGTCCGCAGGGACGACAACTGCGCATTCCACTTGCCGACCCTAATCAGAACGAGAAGATAGAAAGCTTCGAATACAACGGATTGCACATAACCAATTTCGAGATGGAAAGCTCGGCGCTTGCAGGACTTGCACGACTGATGGGACATCACGCCACAACCGTTTGCATGGTGATTGCCAACCGAAGGGCTGGACGTGCCGACACAGCATACAAGAATCATATCGACGACCTGATAAAACTGGTGCTCGAAAGATTGTAATACAACCCATAATAGATGGATTTTAATGAAATAATAAGCCATAACCTCTCGCTGCCCGCTGCGCAGATTGCTGCTGACGTGAACAAGGCGTTGGAGAAGCACAGCTCTGTAGTGGTGACTGCGCCTCCAGGTGCAGGCAAGTCGACCTTGCTGTCGCTGACCATAATGGCAGGGCTGAACAATGGCGCGAAAGGACCTAACGGCGCTGGCAAGGTGCTGATGCTCGAACCGCGCCGACTCGCCGCCCGACAGATAGCCGAACGTATGGCTCAGATGATAGGCGAACCCGTAGGACTGACCGTAGGCTATAGGGTAAGATTTGAGAGCAAGGTGTCGAGCCAGACAAGGATTGAGTTGCTGACCGAAGGCATTCTGACACGAATGCTGGTGGACGACGCTACGCTTGAGGGTGTGGACGTGGTGATTTTCGACGAGTTTCACGAGCGCAGCATTAACTCCGACCTGGCGCTCGCCATGACACGCCAGGCGCAGGAGATAATCAGACCCGACATAAAGATAGTAATAATGTCGGCTACTATCGACGCTTCGTCTATATGCAACGAACTGAAGGCTCCGCTTATTGAGAGCGAGGGACGTATGTTCAATGTAGAAATAACGAACGCCGAGACTGATGCCGACCGATTGGAAATACCGCAAAGAGCTGCGGCTGCAACGGTAGAGGCGCACAACAGACACAATGGCGACATACTGGTATTCCTACCCGGGCAGGGCGAGATAGAACGCTGCCAGCAACTGCTCGGCTCTTCGCTACAGCCCACAAGGATGCTGCCGCTATATGGCAATCTGTCGCCCGAACAGCAACGCAAGGCAATAGCTCCGTCAAGAGAAAGTGAACGCAAAGTGGTATTGGCTACGCCAATAGCCGAAACTTCGATTACGATAGAAGGTGTGAGAGTGGTGGTTGACTCCGGACTGTGCCGACATATGGTGTTCGACGCACGCACGGGACTTAGCCATCTTGAAACGGTACGCATCAGCATGGACATGGCTACACAGCGCAGCGGACGTGCCGGACGTGTTGCCGAGGGCGTGTGCTACAGACTATGGACTAAAGCTTCAGAACACTTTATGGCAGAACAGCGAAAGCCCGAGATAGAGGAAGCCGACCTTGCACCTATGCTACTGGACATTGCAGCATTCGGCGAGAACGATATAAAGGCTCTGCCATGGCTCACGATGCCACCGCAGACGAATGTCGTAAAGGCGCACAACCTGCTACTCACACTTGGAGCCATAGACGAAAAGGGCTGCATTACGACACTCGGCAAACGCATGGCTGCCATACCCTGCCATCCACGTATTGCAAGAATGATTCTGCAAGCTGCCGACCAACTGCTCAAGGGCGTGGCGTGCGATATAGCTGCCATACTTGAGGAGAAAGACCCTATGGGCGAAACAGCTGGGACTGACCTCTCATTGAGAATTACCACTCTACGCCAGGCTCGCAGAAACAAGCAGACAGGCAGATGGCAGCGCATAGCTCAGATTGCTGCCGAATACAGACGAATGGCTCATGTAGCAGAAAACAACAACGACGTGGCACCTACGGACGTTGGAATGCTGGTGGCTTATGCCTACCCCGAACGAATAGCCATGAGCACTAACAACATTGGCGGCTACAGACTGGCAAGCGGCGCTAACGTGACGCTTGAACAGAACGACTCGCAATCGGCACACGAGTGGCTGGCAATAGCCTCGCTCAACAATGCCTCGACCTCTGCCGGACGCGTGTTCCTGGCGGCTCCGCTCAATCCCGACAACCTTGACGACTCAATAATCAGACAACGAGACAACGTGGCGTGGGACAGCAAACAAGGGTGTGTACTGATGCAGACGGAAAGAAGAATAGGCAAATTGACAGTAAGTTCCAAGCCAATACATAATGCCGACAACGAAGAAGTCATTAATATAATATGTGAGGCTGCGAAAAAAGACGGACTGAGCATGTTTGCATGGAGCGAGACTGACGTGACGCGTCTGCAAAACCGTGTGGCGCAAGTGGCAGCATGGCACCCCGAACTGCACATTCCAGACATCTCAACCTGCCACATGATAGCCAATGCCAAGGATTGGCTGCCACTGTATCTTGACGAAGGAGGACACATAAAGTCGACTACTGCCGAACTGAAGAAACTGAACCTCGCCGAAATCCTATGGAACATGATTCCATACGAGACGCAACAGGAAATAGACCGCATCGCACCTACTCACATAGCCGTGCCGACAGGATCGCACATTCGCATAGACTACCGACAGGGAGCCGAAGCCCCCGTGCTTAGCGTACGTCTACAGGAATGCTTCGGAATGGAACGCACGCCATGCGTAGACGACGGAAAGCAACCGCTGCTTATGGAACTGCTGTCGCCCGGATTCAAACCTGTACAGCTGACGCAAGACCTCGAAAGCTTCTGGCAAACGACATACTTTGAAGTGCGCAAGGAACTGCAACGCAGATATCCCAAACACTACTGGCCAGAAAATCCATTGAAGGCAGAGGCTGTAAGGGGCGTAAAGAAGTTTTGAATTGTTCGCTGCTTCGCATGCGATTATGAATTATTCAATTATGAATTTTGAATATTTTCGCATCCTAACAATTTAACATTTATCATTTAACACTTAACATAAAAAATAAGAATAATGGCAAGCAAAAGTTTACTGATTAAGGACACAACAGTCGACGAGCGTATGGAAATAGTAAAAGTAGCACTTGGCGGCTTCGGCGACGCCGAATGTGAAGGCATAGACATGGATGACCTGTACGATGACTACATCTTCGGACGCAAGGAACTGGCAGAGATAAACAGAGAGTTCAGCGCACAGAATGCCGGTACCGTAAGAACCGACAAGGCTGACCAGCCATCCGGTTGCGGAATGGGCAGATAAACACCCTCAGAGCAAATAGAATAAACAGACGGAACAATCTGATGTTACTTTCAGATAAAGCAATCTGATGTTACTCAAATCAAATTAACTTATAAAACAACAGCTATGAACAAGCTTGTACTAACCACACTCCTGACCGCCTACGGCTTTGCCGCACAAGCGCAAGACAATCCGCTATGGATGCGTCACCCGGCAATCTCGCCCGACGGCAAGACTATCGCCTTCTCTTATCGTGGCGACATCTTCACCGTGTCGTCAAACGGAGGCACAGCCAAACAAATCACGTCAAACGCTGCATTCGACTCGTATCCTGTATGGAGTCCCGACGGCAAGAACATCGCTTTCGCGTCGAGCCGCGAAGGTAGCATTGACGTGTGGGTGATGAGCGCCGACGGAGGCATTCCACGTCGTGTAACAACCCACAGCGGCAACGAATATCCGCTGCGCTGGAAGGACAACTCAACCATCCTGTTCAAGACCTCGATGATGCCTACTACAAAGTCTATAATCTTTGCAGGATCATTCCCGCAGATCTACTCAGTAGGAATGGACGGAGGACGCCCCAAGCTGTACTCTGAGGTAACAATGGACGCGCTCGACATCAACGCCTCGGGCGACGTGCTCTATATGGACCGCAAGGGATATGAGGACGAATGGCGCAAGCACCACCGCTCGCCCATCACTCGCGACATCTGGCTCAAAAGCGGCGAGAAGTTCAAAAAACTTACCACATTTGACGGCGAAGAC
>JAIJMN010000134.1:0-6529 GCA_022735715.1 Prevotella sp. | reverse complement strand
GTATTGGCACTGATGCCAAGCCTTGAAGCCATTTCGGCGGCAGAGAGTCCCATTGCCGTGAGACTGACTACCTGCTTCTCGCGGTCGGACAGACGGTCGGGGTGGCGCTTCAATGAACTGAGCAATCGGAAGAAGGTTGGACTATAGTAGCCCTTGCCGGCGCAAAGACTCCTGACTGCCATGAGCAGTTCCGCAGCGTTGTCGCCCTTCATCACCACCGCCTCGGTATCCATATCGGCTATCTCGCCTACCGACCACGGCTCTTCGTGCATGGTATATATAGCCACCTGTGTGGCTGGCTGAACGTTGCGGACGTGCTCTATGAGCATGGAGCCGCTTTCGCCGTTGAGGTCGAGATCGGTTATAATGATGTCAACCTTATGTCGGTTGAGCATCTGTTCAGCCTCCCCCACCCCTGCAGCATCAATGATACGGGCTTCGGCAAACGACGAAGCCAGCAGGGCGTGAATGCCCTTGAGCACTATGGGGTGGTCGTCGACGATGAGTATTGTCATTGTTTTCAATTGGTTATGGTGTGATTAAGTGGTGGTGAGTCGGTAAATGAGCGTCAGCCTATGGCGCATATCAGCCTCATCAACAGTAAGCTTTGCGCCGATGCGGTCGGCACGTTTCTGCAGCGTCTGCTGTCCTATGCCATGATTGGAGGTGTGCCTGCCGTCAGCCGGACGGGTGCCTATGCCGTTGGCAACGCATACGTTCAGGTTGCCGTCGTTGACGGTCAGCGAGATGTCTATGCCACTATGGTCGCCGTATTTCATGGCATTGGCTGTCGACTCCTGTATGATGCGGTATATCTCGTAAGCCACCTGTTGCGGCAGACTGCCCCAATCGAACGCAGGGTCGATATTGAGCGAGATGTCGCGACTGCCGTTACGGCTGATGGCGGCTACATACGAGCGCACCACTGCGTCGAGTGAGAGCGTTGAGAAACATGGAGGCATAAGCTCGTGCGACAACTGGCGCACATTGCGCCAAACGTCGTCGAGATACTGCTCGGCATGAATGCTGTCGGTGGCGAGCAGCAGTTTGGTGGCGAGGATGTCGTTGCACACGCCGTCGTGCAGATCCTTGGCTATGCGCTCACGCTCGCTCTCAAGTCCGTCGATGTAGCTCTGCTTCTCGTGCAGCAACGCCCGCTGAGCGGCTATGCGCCTGCGATAGAGCATAATGCCAACCACTCCCAGCAGCAATACTACCGCCACCACAAGCCACAGCACCTGATTGGCTTTCTCGGCAGTCTCGCGTCTGGATTCAGCCAGAGCCATCTCCGTCTCCAGTGTCTTGTATTTCACCGTAAATTCGCTCATGCTTTTCTCTATGTCGCTTTGCTTTACGGAGTCGAGCACGGCAAAGGCACGGTTCATGAACGAGAGCGCCTCGGCATTGCGATGCATGTTTTCGAGACACTGGGCTTTCATGCGCAGCATCTTGTCAAGCGGCATTGCCTGGTTATGGGTGCCGCTGGCGATGATGCTGTCCACAAGTGTGAGCTGCTCAGCATATCTATGCTGCTTGCCAAGAAGATCGGCCTTGACCTCAAGAATGCCCAAAACTCCGTTGCTGCTGGCAGCCATTCCGCCCATCACACGGTCGGCATATTGCATGTATTGTGCCACAGATTGATAGTCGCCCAATGAGCTGTACGACTTCAGAATGATAGAAAGAAACTTCAGCGTGAGCACGTTATAGTCCACGCTCTTCACCTCCTGCCAGCACGGCAGCACAGCATTGAGCGCCGCCCCGTACTGGTTTTGCTTCATATATATGCCTCCGATGTTGGCACGTGCCGACAACCGTTGTATGGTATCGCAGGCTGCAAGGGCTGCCTTTTCGGTCTTTGCGGCATAGTGAAGAGCCTCAGCAAAGCGGTTGCTTTCGGAGTAAAGCACCGTGACACAGTTGTTAAGGTATATCTCATATTCGGCATTATGCTCGGCAAGCGCCATCTGTATGCCCTCCTTATACTGCACCAGAGCCGAGTCGGTCTTGCCCAGCCTGCGGTAGGCTATGCCCATAGTGCCACGCAAATTGAGCATTGCGTCAACGTCATTCAGCTTCTCTGCCAGACGGTAGGCACCCTGAGCCACGCCTACGGCATCCGCCATGCGCCCCATGTCGACAAGCGTAACCGCCTTTTCGCTCAAAAGCCAGCATCGGGTAGTGTCCGCCGGGTGCATCAGCAGGGCACTGTCGGCAAGTGCCAACGCGCCCGGTTTGTCGCCTCCGGCATTGAGTTCGGCTACACGTTCGAGCATGGCGTAAGTGTGGTCTGACGCAGAATTGTGTTCGGTTCTGTTGCATGCCAGCATCAGCAGCGCAAGCAGTAGTGGCAGTAATTTTCTCATTTGCGTGGTTTTATAGGTATGGCTATGCTTTGCAAAGATATTAAATTTTGGTATCAAAGACGGGGTTGCCGTCGGCATCGACCAAAAAACGGCCTTCAATACCAAAGAATGTCAACTCAGCGGGATGAATAGCCTGCGAGCCCCATGAATTATTCTCCTCATCGTATATTCCCCGTTCAAAATAGAAAAGGTCGTTATAGCGTTTTGGGTCGAGTGCATGTATCTGCTTCTTTGGGTTATTGCGATCATTGGGGACAGAATCCGTCACCCATATACGAGTGATGGTGTTGGTCTCGGTATCCACTTCTATCGCCCACAACGTCCAAGCGTGGTTCATGTCACGAATTTGCGCAACATAATTACCCGTAGTGAAATAGCGCAGCAACACGTCGGTCAATATCTGTTCGTTTGAGTTTATGTAGCCTCGCGTGAAGATGATAGGATTATCGAAGTCGTCATTAGCGAGGTAATTCTGATAAAGTTTGGTACGTGTGTAGGCTATGGACGGATGCGTATTGCGCAGATACCAGTCGAGAGCTTTATACACATAGTCGCCACCCTTATTGAAGTAAGGGTTGCAATCAAATTCGCGATTTATCTCCTCAGGGTCCCAGCATTTCCCGGTATAGATATACTTTTCACGTATTCTGTCCTGCCACCATGCTATCATGTTGCTACTGACAGCAGCCCAACAACCATTCGTAAACTGAAAGGTGTTGTACCAGCCAGCATCTACGCTCACACCTTTGGCCCAATACTGAACCTTCTCTGCTCTTGCCGAAGAAAACGGAAGAATGAAGCCCAGCACAAATGCCAGAGCAAATATTAATGATGTCTTTTTCATTTTACTCATATTATAATCTTTCGACATAAGAAATATCCCGCATCAGGACACTCTGATTTTCTCTCTACGGCTTCCGCTCTGCACTACATATACACCCTTTGGAAGTGAACCGTTCTGCTGCGTCATGTCACGTCCGTAAATGTCATAGATACGGCATTGCCCTTCACAATATATTCTGCCACCAATGGCATATATGGAGCGATCAGTCTGTATGGTGTTCACGCCCGTTGCAGGTTGCGGTTTGCATACGCCACGCACCGAAGAACCATAATAGCGTGCGTGATTCCAATCGGATTTGACACAAGCCTGAATAAACTGCAACTGGTAGGCAGAGCCGCTATAAGAGGACGAAGTATGGTAGAGCGAACTCGACCAGTAGTATCCGTGTACACCCTTCTCGTTGATCATGCCCGCATAACGACATCCTGCCGCTGGCAGAAACATTGAAGCGTCACCGCTCTTGCTCTTGACCACATATCCAGCAACGCCGGTTTTATCATAGTCATCGGTCCATGTCCAAAGGCAATGCTCAAGAAGTTCGCTCCACTCGTCCTTGGTCGGCACACGCCATGTGCCACCCCATGCACACGAGGCGACATCGTCGGTGGCATCGAGCGACAACAGCCCGTCTGAACCGGAATACTTCGTGAGCGAATTCTGACCTGCTCCATGCGTGTAGGTAGCCCATCGGAAGTCGGTCTTCAAAGCCGTTTCGCCCCACGCATAATAACTTCCCTCGTCCTGAGGGAGACTTGCACCTATATTGGCTGTAGCCCATTTCACTCCACTGGGCAACCCCAAATCAATCCAAGTATGCCCGGTCTCCTGCCCCGTGGTTTGCGCAACGACAGCACAAGACATAGCACACATAATCAAACAAGAAATCTTTTTTTTCATTTCGTCATAACATTAAATTAGCAGACTTGTCATTCCACAAGTGAGCAAGCTATTGGATAACTGCCCAAGTACCATATATGGCATATGGGGAAAATAAAACTTAGAGCTGCTTAAAACTCAAATAAAGAACATCTGATATGTGGCAAAGTTAAACAAAATCATAGAAAATCACTCCTTTTAGAATGAAATTCTTATGCAAGACGGGCATTTTTATATGTTTAGAAGTATGTGTCGGCAGTACGATATTTGCATTTTCAGGCACTCAAAACTGCCAGTTGAGCGCACGACGAAGTATTTTGCCCGAAATTCTCGAGTTTTGAGCGAGCAGCGATATAATGCTTATACACAACGGTTTACGTCCGATAGTAGCCAAAGTGTGCAATCTTAGCAATTGCAAAAAGGCTCCTTTTGATGGCTAAAGGACAACTTTAGCCTTGCCGAACGACTCCTTTTGCTCGGCAATAGTTATCGTTTTGCATGGCAAAAGGAGTCGTTTTATACGGATAATGTATTCGTTTTGCAGTTGAAAAGCAGTATTTTTGGAGTGAAAGAGGGGTTCGGGTGGAGTAAAAAACATAAAAAACGACTCCGGAAATCTCCAGAATCGCTTTTTGTTTTGTAACAGTTTTTTACTGCCTGTATTATATTTGTATTACTTCCTGAACCTCTTCGACACTGCCGAATAGCCGCAGCGTTGGCACAAAGGTTCAACGGCTATGTGGTTGGTGAAGCCCTGGTAGATAGCGTCGGCACGTGTGGACGCGAGGATTTGTGCAAGGCTGTGCTCGTAGAGGTTGCCCAGCGGCATATCGCCGTTGTGGTCGAGACAGCACGGCACAACCGTTCCGTCTACCAATACGCCAATCTGATTGCGCAGGGCGTAGCAGAACACTTCCTCCTCGGCAGTGGGGGCGCATTGCAGGTCGGGCCATTCGAACATGTTGTCGTTCTCGATGTAGAGATTCTCGGCAATGTGCCAGCCGTCATGACGTTGCGTCCACGGGCGCGGCTGATGGCAGGCTATCATGTCAAGAATGGTCTGGTTAAGGCTGTTGTGTCCGCCTTCGTTCCACAGGCGCAGCACGATGATGCATCCACGGCGGGCTGCTTCCATGGCAAACGCCATCACCTCGTCGATGTATTGCTTTAGGTCAGCCTTGCCGTTGCCCTCGTGCGAGTGGAGCGAAATCTGAATTTTGTGGGGCAAGGCATCAAGAATGTCGGTGCGTTGCGAGAGCAATGTGCCGTTGGTGGTGAGTATCGGGACGAAGCCTTTGAGCCTTGCCATACCTATGAACTGCGCCAGATGGGGATGCAGAAAAGGCTCGCCCATGAGGTGGAAATACAAGAACTTCACCTCGCCTGCAAGCCGGTCGGTGAGCGTGTCGAATTCGTCCAAAGTCATTGTGTGCTTCGTGCGCGTCGTCTTGGGGCAGAACACACAGTTGAGATTGCATACGTTGGTTATCTCAAGATAGCATCTGGTAATCATCTTGTTGTTGTTATCAAATGTAGGATGAGCCGTAGTCAGGCTCTTGCGAGAGGGGGTTACTGGTCGGGATTCTCTACAAATCCCTGATATTCCTTGTCCAGTCCCGACATAACAGCGTCGTAGCTCTTGCTCTCAAGATGCTTGATGTTGTCGGGACCTTTGCCTATCGGCATGATAGGCTGATGTATGGTGAGACGCAGCGGATGCCATGTCACCCAGTGCATGTCGCGCATGCGTGGCATCACGTCGAACGATCCGTTGATGGTGATGGGCACTACGGGCAGCTCGATATCGTCTGCCAGCATGAAAGCTCCACGCTTGAACACGCCCATATGACCCGTAAACGAGCGCGCTCCTTCTGGAAATACCACAAGCGACATGCCTCCCTGCAACGTCTTGCGGGCACGGTCGTAGGTCTCGCGTATCTTGCTGGGGCCTCGTTTGTCAACGAATATGTGGTGGGCAGACTCGCATGCCTTGCCCACAAGAGGCATCTGGCGCAACTGGCGCTTCATCATCCACTTGAAGTTGCGACACAGGAAACCGTAAATCAGGAATATATCGAAGGCTCCCTGATGGTTGGCTACAAACACATACGACTGTCCTTTCTGCAGATTCTCGCGTCCCTCTACCTTCACGGGCAGCAGAAGCACACGCACAATGAGCTGCGCCCACCACTTACCTGGATAATATCCCCAGAAATGACCGTTGCCCAATGCGCAGCCTACGATTACCATCAGACTTGTTATTACGGTGTATATGGCTATCAGCGGAAGAGCTATGAAGAGCTGATAAATACGATATATTAATTTTACCATTGCTTTTTAATATTTAAGTAACTAATCAAAATTAAGCGACATGTTTAGAGAAGTTTATACACAACCCCTTTCCGATATCCGCCAAAGCTCTGTTGGTGGTATAGAAAAGCAT
>JAIJMN010000133.1:0-6641 GCA_022735715.1 Prevotella sp. | reverse complement strand
GACGGCAAGAACTATAAGATTCTTCCTGAGGCAAAGGACTACAAACGTATTGGCGAGCATGATACTGGCTTGAATACTGGCGGTATGGGTAGCGTTACTCCGGTTCCTTTTGCCGATGAGGCTTGGATGAAGAAGGTAGACGAGCGCATCATCCGTCCTACAGTTGAGGGACTGGCTGAAGAGGGTATCGACTACAAGGGCTTCATCTTCTTCGGACTTATCAATGTAGAGGGTGAACCAATGGTTATAGAGTACAACTGCCGAATGGGCGACCCTGAGACCGAGAGCGTAATGCTACGTCTTAAGAGCGACATCGTTGACCTCTTTGAGGGTGTTGCAGCTGGCGACCTCGACAAGCGTTCAATTGAGTTCGACCCGCGTGCAGCTGTATGCGTTATGCTTGTTAGCGGTGGTTATCCAGAAGCATACAAGAAAGGCTATGTCATAAATGGTCTTGACAAGGTAGAAGGTTCTGTAGTGTTCCATTCGGGCACAGCCATGAAGGATGGCGACGTTGTTACCAATGGTGGACGTGTTATTGCAGTTAGCTCATATGGTAAGGACAAGGATGAGGCTCTTGCCAAATCGTTTGCCGAGGCTCAGAAGATAGAGTTCGAAGGCAAGTACTTCCGTCGTGACATCGGTCAGGACCTGTAAATAAATATATAAGCCTCGCCCCATGTCCTTCATCCCCGTATGATGAAGCGAGCAAATGCCAATATAACAGGCATGGGGTGGGGCTTTTTTATATAATGTGTAAAGCTTATTATAGGTGCTTAATTAAAGTGGGGCTTTTTAGATTAAAATAAAAAGGAATGAGAAGAAAGAGATTTCAGAATCGTGTTGCCGAGAGCCGCATTTCGTTGCCTGCAACGGGTGTGTATGCTTTTATAGTGTGTCTGTTGGGTGGTATGTTTGGCGAGCATATGTGGATACAGTTTGCTCTGCTCGCAGTTTCTGCATTTTTAATGATGGAGCTCAACAACTCCAATGCCTTGATACGTATCTACAGTCGTATGGTGTCGTGCTCATTCATCGCATTGGCTGTGATGGCATACTTCCTATTTGTCGATATCAAGTGTGGCATTGTTCAGACGTGCTTCATAGCTTTCTATCTGTTTCTTTTCAGTACTTACCAAAGCCGTGCTTCTGTAGGCAGAGTGTTTTATGCTTTTGCCATGCTTGGCCTAGCCAGCATCTACTATGTGCAGATATTATATTTTGTGCCTGTAATATGGGTGTTGATGGCAACAAACATTATGAACGGTTGCGCTCGTATTTACGTAGCGTCTTTGTTGGGTCTGTTGGTTCCTTATTGGTTTGCAGCAGGCTATTATGCCTTTACCGATCAGTTGTCGTTGTTTGACGACCATTTTGCTGCTCTTCTGTGTTTGGATTCACAGTCGGTATGGCTTGATGTTCCTTTGGCGCAAATTCTTACCATAGCATTCGTCGCTCTTTTGGCAATAGTTGGAATGATTAACTTCCGACTGAACAATTATCGTGACAAGATACGTACACGAATGCTGTTCGATTTCTTCTCGGTGATGATTGTATTTACTCTTATCTTTATGGTGTTTCAGCCCACAAATATGCATTTCCTTCTTGCAATTCTTATTGTGAGTGCTTCACCTCTGATAGGCCATTTCATATCGCTCACCAATTCGTTGGTAACAAATCTCGTATTCTGCTTAATGCTTGTGGCTACGCTTGCTCTGACAGTTTGTAATGTATGGATACGATTCTGAGTTTTCTGGTTGATTGGGGATATTGGGGAATGCTTGCTGCTGCATTTCTTGCTGGCAGTTTCTTTCCATTCAGCAGCGAGGCAGTTATGCTGGCCTTGCAAGCCGCAGGCTTAGACCCGGTATGGCTTGTTGTCTATGGTACAATAGGCAATATCTTGGGTTCGGTATTTAACTATTGTGTAGGTAGGATGGGCAATCTTGTATGGATTGAACGTTATCTGCATGTAAGCCGTGAGAGTATTGAAAAAGCCGAAAAGTTTATGGCAGGACGAGGAGCCTGGATGGGATTCTTTGCCTTTCTGCCATTGCTTGGCAGCGCCATAACGATAGCTCTCGGATTGATGCGTGCCAATGTTGTCATTTCGCTTATTAGCATAAGTATCGGCAAATTGTTGCGTTATGCCGTTCTGGTATTTGGCGCGTCGCTTTTTATTTAGTAGTCTTTTATTCTTATGAGTTTATAGCTCCACAGTTGTCGCACACTCCCTTATGTCGAAGTCTGGCCCCGCAGTTGCCACATACATAAGGGTAGTAATTGTTCTCGGCATATCGTCTTATGGCAATTGTCATATAAGCTATAAGTAATATGTAACCTATATAATAAAGTGTGCTCACGCTGAAGATGATGTAGTTGGCCGCACATACAGCTCCAAGACCGCACATGTAGAGTGTGGCGTGAGCGAAAGGCAACTTGTGGTAGACGTCATCTACAGTTGCTATTGCCATCACAATCATTGCCCATACCGATGCTATGAAAATGGCGAGTATCGGAGGCAATGAGAATGGATTGAGTGACGGGTGGAAATAGAAATGACGCCACATATCAGGTGCAAACAGTTGTATACTCGAATAGAACGTGGCTGCCATAGCCACGGTCAATGCAAGCAGAGTGGGGTAGAACGAGTGTATGTCGTTGAAGTGTACTGCCTTAACGTGTTTCTGCTTAATGCTGTAAGCCAGATAACTCATGGCTATTACACTAATAATGATAAGAAACACGAGCAAGTGTGTGTCTGAGAAAGTAGATATGAATTGCGATATAGGATCATCTGGTACTACCGACTGCATTAGCCGGCTCTCGTGTATCCATCCGAATGTATATTGGTCGCGGGCCAACTGTATCCATACAGAGTCTGTCGGGTCGTTCTTTAGCAATCGTATGTCTACAACTACCAGATGGTCGCCCTTTTTAACGAGGAAAGAGTCGGTATGCAGCCCGTTGAGTTTCTCCTCAGGTTGCTGGCGTAGCAACGACAGCGTGTCACTCTTCACCACGAAATTATAGTTTTGTGCGTAATGATGAGTACAGTAGAACGAACTGTCGGCATAGTTCATAGTGTTGGTTGTTGTATATGCGTCGTGTTGCCTTGTCTTGGTGTGGTAGCACCCTGATAAGGTCATCAGTCCGACAATCATTACTATAATCAATCTGGCTCTCATCATTATCTATCGTTTTTTTCGTTCCGTCTATTTCTTCTGCAAGAAGTTAGTCAGTTGCGTAAACTTCCATTTGACATTTCGCACAATTGAATGTCAGTCGTACCTGTCTTCCGTCTGTCGACTCAAGGAATAGAGGTTCTTTCCATGTAGGTTGCTTGCCACCTCTTTTTACGCAGAATCCCATAGCGTAGCGCAGACAATATCGGCAGGTCATAAGTGGAGTATTGGCATGTGGCGTGCCGTAAGTCTTTGCGCCAGAGCGTGCTCCGTCAGTCAGTTCAAAGGCAGCAGCTGCGTGCTTAACTCCGTGCTCCTCGTAGAAGGCTTCAGCTCGGTGGTTGGCTACATTGGCTACATCAATTTTTTCAGCTTCAATAAAGCGTTTGTTACCTGTATTATTCTCTTTGTTTGCGTACGCCTTCTTCTGCACATCTTCATTTCCACACATGTCTATAGGCTGTTCCTCTATCTGTGCTATCACTTCACGTCGCATTGTGGCGAGCTTGCTTGATGGAATGAACAGACTTGCCACACCACCATTCAGTCTTGTATTGCCTGGACGGAACATAGTATTACCCAGTTTTTCGAGCTGGCGTATTATGTTCTCGCTTTGTGGCTTCTGCGCCTCCTGCAGCGGTTCGTCGAGTGTGACAGATGCTTTGCGTCCAGCCTCGTCAATGGCTTCTATTACAATTTTGCCACAATCAACACCTATAGTCATATCTAACGATAGCTTTCGCTCGGCAGTCTTGCTCTCCATAGCACGTTCAAACACCATATCGTTGTTGCGGTAGAGTGCCATACCAGCCTTTAATTCTTCTGGCATTGATAGCGGGAAGAGGCGGTTGTTTTCTACTCGGTTCACACGGAATCCGTGCAACTTACGGTCGGGAGTAAAGAAGCATAGGCCGTCACCATTGGCAAACATAGCCGTTCCTGCAACGTTGAATGAGCCACGTCTTATTTCCTTGACATAGCCCACATATTCACCCATTGCCTTAGGAGTATCGAACGAAGAAATGTCGTCGCGTCGACCATCAAGGAAGTAGTGTGTGAAGCCTCTGTTGAAGGTCTTTGCAAGGTTAGGAATAAAAGTGTATTCTGCCTTGCCCCATGAGCTACGGCGGTACTTGCCTGGATTGTCTTCAATTATCTCGTCGAGTTGTTGGCTGTATGCCGCAACTACATTCTTCACGTATGCAGCATCCTTCAGTCGTCCCTCTATCTTCAACGATGTCGCTCCTGCTTCTATAATCTCTTCCAGTCGGTCGAGTTGCTTCATGTCCTTGAGCGAAAGCAGATGACTTGCACGGCGTATTGTTTCGCCACGACTGTCTTTAAGGTCGAATGCCAGACGACAGAACTGTGCGCATTCGCCACGATTGGCACTACGTCCGAAGCAATGGTGTGAGGCATAGCATGCTCCTGAATAGCTCACGCACAAGGCTCCATGAACAAACACTTCAAGTTCAGTATGTGGTACTGCCTTATGCACCTCGCGTATCTCGTCAAGCGACAATTCGCGGGCCAGTACTACACGACTGAAACCGACGCTTGTGAGCCATGCTGCTTTTTCAGCCGAACGATTGTCAGTCTGTGTGCTGGCATGTAGCTCTGGCATGCGCTGTCCCTGCATTTCCGGTTCTGAGGCTATCTCTCTCATCATCTCCCCCACAGCCATGTCCTGCACCAGTATGGCATCAACGCCTGCCTTGACAATGTGTCGTAGCAGTTGCTTGGCATTTGCCAGTTCTTGTTCGTATACGATGGTGTTGACTGTTACGTAGACACTGGCTCCGAACTTATGAGCGTATTTGGCAAGTTCTGCAATATCCTCGATACTATTACCTGCAGCCTGACGCGCTCCAAACTCATTTGCGCCAATGTACACGGCATCGGCACCATGATCTATGGCGATAATGCCTTGTTCAAGATTCTTTGCTGGGGCGAGGAGTTCTATGGTGCGTGGAAGTTTATTGTTTTGATTCATAATGCTTGAATAAAAAGTCGTGTGGTGGGGCTTTCCTTCTACCCAATCTCCTCTATATTAAACGGAGTCTCCTGGTAGATGTAATAGTTTATCCAGTTGCTGAACAGCAGATTAGCGTGAGCCCTCCATGTGACATATGGCTTTTGGCTTGGGTCGTCGCCTATATAGTAGTTCTTGGGCATCTCGACATCGTCGCGTTTGCCCATGTCTCTACGGTACTCGCTGTCGAGCGTGTATGGTGAGTATTCCATGTGTCCCGTGACAAATATCTGACGTCCGCCACGTGCCATCACTATACTTACGCCGCTCTCTGGCGATTCGGCTATGATGCTCAGTTCCAGATGCTTCTCTATATCCTCACGTCTTACCTCTGTATGTCGGCTGTGCGGCATGTTGAAAGAGTCGTCGAAGCCACGGAATAAGGGAATATGAGGTGTGAGCGGATATTGGCGGAACACACCGAACTTCTTCTTTGGCAAGTGGTGTTTGGGCACTCCATAATGATAGTAAAGTCCTGCTTGTGCAGCCCAGCAGATGTACATAGTGCTTGTAACGTGAGTGTTTGCCCATTCAAACACTTGCGTTATCTCGTCCCAGTAGCCCACGTCTTCAAATTCCAGATGTTCTATAGGCGCACCTGTTATAATCATTCCGTCAAATTTCTCGTTCTTCAACACATCAAAATCCTTGTAGAACATCATCATGTGCTCTATTGGTGTATTTTTAGATGTGTGGCTCTTCAGTTTCATGAAGTATATTTCCATCTGCAGTGGAGTGTTGGAAAGCAAGCGCACAAGGTCGGTCTCGGTCGTTATCTTCAGCGGCATGAGATTGAGAATCACAATGCGAAGCGGTCGTATATCCTGACTCGTAGCTCGTGAATTGTCCATCACGAAGATATTCTCCTGCTTGAGGAGTTCGATGGCGGGGAGTTTATCTGGTAATCTTAATGGCATATATTATTGTGTTTTAATATTATTGTGCAAAGTTACTCAATTATTTGCGCAACTTTTTTATTTAGAAAGGGAAAATCAGCGGTAACACTACAATCATAACCAGTCCCATTATGATTTGCAACGGCAATCCCACCTTGATGTAGTCCATGAATGAGTAGCCACCTGCCTGCATTACGAGTGCGTTGGGTGGTGTAGAGAATGGCGATGCGAAGCACATGCTTGCTCCCAATGTCACGGCAAAGAGCATGGGGTAGGGGCTTACGCCTATTGCTGCTGCTGACGTAAGTGCTATGGGCGACATTAGTACAGCTGTAGCGGTATTGCTGATGAACATTGTCAGAAGAGATGTGGTGAAGTAGACACCAGCGAGCAGGGCATAAGGACTTGCTTGTCCGAGGTTGTCGGCCAAAAGACTTGCTACCATTGCCGATGCTCCTGTCTTTTCCAATGCCACCGACATGGGCAGCATGGCAGCGATGAGCACTATGCTCTCCCAGTTTATGGTCT
>JAIJMN010000132.1:0-6815 GCA_022735715.1 Prevotella sp. | reverse complement strand
CACTACATATAGCGGAGAGAGAGGGATTCGAACCCCCGGTACCTCTCAGTACGCCGGTTTTCAAGACCGGTGCATTCGACCACTCTGCCATCTCTCCATGGGGTGCTGGAATCCGGTAGATGTAGTCTTGCTACATGTTGCGACTCATTCAGTCGTATTGCTTATTTGCGGGTGCAAAGGTAACGCTTTTTATTTATTCCACAAACTTTTTTGCTTGTTTTTTTCGTTATAATTTCATTTTTTCCTAATTCTCACGTCTCTTCTTTCCAAAAGTAGTCCTTTTGCGGTTCAAAGGGAGTCCTTTTGTATTGTAAAAGGAGTCCCTTTGCATTGTAAAAGGAGTCCCTTTGCAGTCCAAAACGAGTCCTTTTGAAAACTGATAGTATTACAATCGGATTTTTGCTGTGTTTTCTGCTGTTTTTAAGCAACCTTTCAGTAACTTTGCATCATGATTTATCCAGATAATTTTGAGAATAAGATACAGTTCAACGAGATTCGCTCGTTGCTCAAGGGCTACTGTCTGAGCCAGCTTGGCAAGGACAAGGTGGACGACATGGCTTTCACAAGCGATGCCGAACGCATCAATACCGCCCTGTCGCAGACCCGCGAGTTCCGCCGTATGCAGGAGGAAGCCGACGACTTTCCGCTGCAGTTCTTTTTTGATATGCGCGCTTCGATAAAGCGTATACGCATTGATGGCACTCATCTTGAGGAGAATGAGATATTCGACCTGCGCCGTTCGCTTGAGACGATATCGGGTATAGTGAAGTTTCTGAACCGTAGCGACGACGACGGCAACTACGACCATCCTACACTTCACGCCTTGACAGAGGATGTTGTGACATTTCCCGAACTTATACGCCGCATCGACCAAATTCTCGACAAGTATGGCAAGATAAAGGACACGGCTTCGCCTCGTCTGGCTGAAATACGTTCGCAGTTGCGCAAGGCCGAAGGCAGCGTCTCGCGTACATTATATAATATACTGCATGCAGCGCAGAGCGAAGGACTTGTGGAGAAGGACGCTACACCGACGCTGCGCGACGGACGACTGGTGGTGCCAGTTGCGCCTGCCATGAAACGCCGCATCAAGGGCATAGTACATGACGAGTCGTCGACGGGCAAAACGGTGTTTATTGAGCCAACGGAAGTGGTTGAGGCCAACAACCGCATACGTGAGCTTGAGGCTGACGAGCGTCGCGAGATAATCGTTATACTTACGGAGTTCTCCAAGCTTGTACGACCGCATGTAGACGACATAATATATGCCTATCAGCTGCTGGCTGAGATAGATTTCATACGCGCGCGTGCGGAATTTGCACGTCTCACCAGTGCCATTGAGCCTGATGTCAATGCCGGTCCGGTTGTCGACTGGATTACGGCGCGCCATCCGCTACTGTGGCTTTCGCTGAAGAAGCAGGACAAGCCTATCGTTCCGCTCGACATAATGCTTACGAGCGACCGCCATATACTCATCATCTCGGGTCCGAATGCCGGAGGTAAGTCGGTGTGCCTGAAGACAGTCGGACTGCTACAGTATATGTTGCAGTGCGGACTGTCGATACCGGTGAGCGAGCGTTCGAAGGTGGGTGTATTCGAAGACATAATGATAGACATAGGCGACGAGCAGAGTATCGAGAACGACCTTTCTACTTACTCATCCCACTTGCTCAATATGAAGAACATGATGCGTAGGGCTGGCGAGGCAACGCTGCTGCTTATCGACGAGTTTGGTACGGGTACCGAGCCGCAGATAGGCGGTGCCATGGCTGAGGCTGTGCTCAACCAGTTTGTGAAGAAGCATGCTTGGGGCGTGATAACCACCCATTATCAGAATCTGAAGCATTATGCCGACTCGCACGACGGCATTGCCAATGGTGCCATGCTGTACGGCCGCCATGAGATGCGACCGCTGTTTCAGCTGGCAATAGGTCAGCCGGGTTCGTCTTTTGCGATAGAGATTGCACGCAAGACGGGCATACCCGATGAGGTGATACGCGAGGCGAGCGCCATCGTAGGGTCGGACTATATACAGAGCGACAAGTATCTGCAGGACATTGTGCGCGACAAATGCTACTGGGAAAACAAACGACAGAGTGTGCACCAGCGTGAGAAAGACCTGGAGAAGACAATCGCTAAATATGAGGAAGAGATAAAGGAACTTGCGCAAAAACGCAAAGAGATATTGCGACAGGCAAAGGAGCAGGCTCAGGAACTGCTCAAGGAGAGCAACCGCAATATCGAGAATACCATACGCGAGATACGCGAGTGTCAGGCGGAAAAGGAGGAGACAAAGCGTCTGCGTGAAGAGCTGAACGCCTTCAAGGAGGATGTCAGCGAGATTGACACTAAGTCGGCCGACGACCTTATTGAGAAGAAGATGCGCCAGATAATGGAACGCAAGGAGCGCCGCGAGAAGCGCAAGAAGGATAAGAAGGAGAACGCAGGCAAGCCTACTACTATCGGAACCAAACTGCCTACGCCTACAGCCAGTGCCGAGCAGCAGACGTTTGCTGTGGGCGATACGGTGCGTATGTGTGGTCTGACTACTGTGGGTACTGTGGAGTCGGTGCAGGGCAAGGAGGCTACGGTGGTGTTTGGCGACGTGAGAACGAAGGTGAAGACGTCGCGACTTGAGCATACCGTCAAGAAGCCCGAGTCGACACAGCTGGCAACATTTGCCATCAGTCGTGAGACACGACAGACTATCGACTCGCACAAGCTCAACTTCCGCCAGGACCTTGACGTGCGTGGCATGCGTGGCGATGAAGCTCTTAACGCTGTGCAGCACTTCATCGACGATGCGATACTTGTTGATATGTCACGCGTGCGCATTCTGCACGGCAAGGGCAACGGTATTCTGCGCCAGCTCATACGTCAATACTTGCAGTCGGTGCCGAATGTGACGAGCTGCAAGGACGAGCATGTGCAGTTTGGTGGAGCGGGCATTACGGTTGTGGATTTCTAAAGATATAAAAACGACAATAGAGACAATCTTTGACAAAACATATTGTTTGTTGTCAAGGATTGTCTCTATTGTCGTATATGATTTCGGCTTGTTCGGGCTATGGCGAAGATGTCATAGCCTCCTATCAGTTCTTATTTTTCAAAACCAACCTTTACATATTCAAATCCCATAGAACGTAGCAGATTCTCAAACTGGGTCTTTGCGTTCTGCCGTGCGGTCTGATAGTTCTGCCTGGTGAGGCAGCGTCGGCGCATCATTGCATCGGCACGGTTGTACATAAGCATTCGGTCCTGATGGCTCCACTTGCCGGTTTCTATAAACGAGCGGGTGCGTGTCTCGTCGATGAAGTCGTTGTCGAGCAGCTTTACGGGTGGCAATGTGGCGCAAAGCGTGTCGCCACGCATGACTATCCAGCCCTCGTGAGCCTGACGAGTGTCTATGCCAAGGCGAAGAGTGCCGTAATATATGCGCACCAGTTCGTCGTCGGAGAAGAATCCACGGCGTATCGTGTCTACAATCTCTTCGTCGCTAATCTCCAGAAACGACCATTTGCCAATCTGTTCAATTGAGCGTATCTGCGTCGGAGTGATATCAATGCTCTGATTGGTGACAATCTGAAGTGGGGTAGAGGTGTCGACCGTCTTCTTCATGTAGTGGCGCGCCACGACGACGGCGCACACAATCAGTATTGCAACAGATGCAATCTTCACGGCGGTTGACTTCAACCAGAATCCGAAGAAAGTTTCCTTGGGGCGTATTGGGTTATTATCTGACTTTTGCATTTTGCTTGTTTTCAATGGTTGAACGGTCTATTAGCTTCATAATGTCGCGTGGCTTGTAGTCGCGGCTGAACGAGATAGTGATGTTTTCGGGGCTGAATCCCATCTGCTCTATCATCGGTATGAGTACGTTGGCGGCTCCTATGCGGGCATTCTCAATAATGTCTGTCTGGGCAACGTCGGCTATTATGGCATCACGTCCTTGACGTTCGTAGGCCGAAAGTTCCTCGTCGGAGAAGTTGCGACGTGTCAGAGCTACATATTCGCGAATGCCTTTGTGGTCGATGCGCGACGATGTCAGCACGATGCGAGGTTCGGGCAGCACGATCTCGATATGTGTAGAGTCTCGCCGAACGTTTGCGGCAGAGAAACCGGCAAAGTCGATGTAGGCTTTCACGTTGGCATCGACGGGTATGGCTATCTTACGTTTGCCCAACGGCAGGTTTATATCGTAGTCGTGACTGAGTACGCGTCCCTTCATCTTTACCTGGTCGTCGTGAGTGATGACCTTGTGTATGCGATACTCGGTGGTGTACAGACGTGAGCATCGCTGTATCTGCATCACCATCAATCGGGTAGTGTCGACACGCGCTATAGCTGTAGTGTCGGCTGTAGTCGTAGGCTTCTCGCTCTTGGAGGTGCAAGAGGCGAGCAGCGTTAAGGCTGCAAGTGTGAGTGTGGTTATTGCTGTTCTCATATTATTAATTAAAAATGATCGAATTCATTTTGTATTGTCTTCGATTTGCATTAACTTTGTCGTCATTATGAAGACACGGACATTATTCAATAGTTTATTTATAGTTGCGTGGGCGGCCATGTCGCTTGGTGTGGCAGTATCGTGCAAGGAAAAACCTCGTACAACTGATATCATCGTTAAGAAATCGACTCCGAAGCCAAAGAAGGGTGTGCAGAAGATGGACGAATATCGCCAAGTGCGCGATGTGGAATGGCTCGGCGGAACTTATAAGGTTGTGGCAGAACGCAAGCCCGACACCTCGCTTCCGCAGGCCGTAGACGAGCAAGGCAACCGATACTACGACAATCGCATAACGCTGACTATAAGCCGGCCTGACGGTACAGCTTTCTTCAACCGCACGTTCTCTAAGACCGACTTTGCAAAGTATGTAGACGGTGACAATGCCGACGGTGCTTTGCTTGGCATCGTGTTCGACCGTGCCGATGGCGCTTCGCTGATATTTGCAGCCAGTGTTGGTTCGCCCGACAAGATGAGTGACGAGTATGTGCCTCTTGTCATGACAATATCGCGTGGCGGAACGGTGAGCATAGCCAAGGACACGCAGCTCGATACGGTCAGCGATGCTGCTGACGAGGCTGACGACGAAGACGGCGTATAAAAGCCGTCAGGTCGTCGTAGGCTGTTGCGGCTGACTGTTATTGGTCGTCGTCGAAGCCGAACATGGCTGGGTCGACAAATGCATCAAGCGCACGACGCTCCTTCTTTGTGGGGCGGCCTGTGCCACGTGCGCGGTCTACAAATCCGCTTATACGACTCATCTCAAGCAGTTCGTACTGCTTGGGGTCGGTCATATTCTCGTACACTGCGGGTATCAGCTTGGCACCTACGCGCTGTTCTATCGTCTTGAGTACGCGGAACGAGTAGGTGATAGGCGATTTCTTAACACTCACCACTTCGCCAGCCTTTATCGTGTGACTTGGCTTAACGTTCTGTCCGCCTATCGTAACGCGGCTGTTCTTGCAGGCGTCGGCAGCGATAGAGCGCGTCTTGAATATGCGCGCTGCCCATAGCCATTTGTCTATGCGTGCTGTTTCTGACATGTGATTATTGCTGATTGGTTTGCTTAGCTTTCTTTCCGAACTTGTTGAACTGGTTCATCGTGATGTTCAGTCCGGCAAGTACGAAACTCTTTATTATCTCTACCGCCATGTCGATTGACGGCTGCAGAGTCTTCATATCCTCGTCGTCGTATCTGCCGAGCACCCAGTCTACCTGCTGCCCTTGCTGGAAGTCGGCACCTATGCCCATACGTAGACGTGCATACTGTTGTCCGATGAGCTGCTGTATGTTGCCCAGTCCGTTGTGACCGCCGTTAGATCCGTTGCCTTTTAGACGGAAGTCGCCAAGCGGAATGGAGAGGTCGTCGACGATGACGAGCATTCGGCTTTGGTCGATATTCTCCTTCTGGAGCCAGTAGCGTACGGCATTGCCGCTGAGGTTCATGTATGTTGTGGGCTTCAGTATGAACACCTTGCGTCCCTTAATTGATGCTTCGGCTACAAAACCGTAACGCTTGTCTTCGAAAGATACGCCGAGCTTATTGGCCAGTTCGTCAACTACCATGAATCCGGTGTTGTGACGTGTCATCTCGTATTCGTGTCCGGGATTACCAAGACCCACTATCAAGTATTTGTCCACTTCTTTAATTATTAATTATTAATGATCAATGGTTGATTGATTCTCTGATTGAATCGATGTGCTGAAACAAAAAAGCGCACTCGTCGTGATGACGCGTGCGCTTTCCTTTTTCTATTAAATGTGCTAATGTGCTATATTGATTAAGCCTGTGCGTTAGCAGCAGCAGACATAGCGGCACGTGTCATCTTGATAGAGCATACGATGACATCCTTGCCTGTAGCGATCTCCAAGCCCTCGAAGCTCAGCTCGCCAACCTTGATGCTCTTGCCAATCTTAAGGGCAGTAACGTCGATGTCAAGGTGCTCAGGAATCTGCTGGTAGGGAGCAGTAACATCAATCTTACGGATAGAGAGGTTCATGCGACCACCGTCACGTACACCCTGTGCAAGACCTGTGAGCTTAACAGGAATACCGATTGTGATAGGCTTCTGATCGTTAACTTCGAGGAAGTCTACGTGAAGAACAGCGTCAGTTACCGGGTGGAACTGGATCTCCTTGAGGATAGCTGTGTGTGACTCGCCATCGATGTTAAGGTTGATAACATAGATGTGCGGAGTGTAGATGATATTGCGGAGCTCTGTCATAGCGATAGCGAATGACTTGGCAACGGGCTTGCCGTCCTGCTCTGCCAAACCGTAGAGGTTGCAAGGTACAAGACCTTCCTTACGCAATG
>JAIJMN010000131.1:0-6913 GCA_022735715.1 Prevotella sp. | reverse complement strand
CTAAAGTTACAACAACTTTTAGACATAGCAAAGCCCTGGCTTGTGAAAGTCAGGGCTTTGTGATTTTTTTAAGAATCAGGGAGTTTTGACACACCCTCCACTCAAGCAACTATAAATAATAATAATAATACCAAACCACCAATAATCAGTCACCAAATCACTAATAATTAAACACTAAAAGAATGTAGTCCTTTTGCATTGCAAAAGGGTTCGTTTTGGTGTGCAAAAGGACCCCTTTTGAAAAACAGCCGTTTTTTCAGCCAGAAATAGCGGTAATTTCAGCTCTAAACAGACGCAAAGTACTGTTGGCGCATTTGCCTTATACGCTTCAGCCGTCGTTGCCGTTGCACACCGCGCAACACTCGCTTTCCCACGACGGGCTATGCCGGAATATGCTTCACCTGATGGCGTACCATCGGGATATTCCACAACAGCATGAGGGCGGCAAAGAAGAGTCCGGCTATCAGAGTCCATCCGAACAGTATCTTGACGCTTTGCGCCATAAATCCCTCCACAATGCCATTCATCATCTGCGGAAGGTCGACCGCCCTGGCACTCAGCCGTACGCTGTCGACATAACCTGAACAACGGGCAAATCCGTCAGCAACGTAATACTTCATGCCACGTCCGTGCAGCGCCGCACCAACAAGTCCGCCGACAAACATGTGCAACACATTGAACACCGACAACGCCTGGAAGAAGTGCTCGAACTACATGATGGCATGCAGACACCACATGAACGAGATGCACAGAACGGCGTAGCTGAAGCCGCGCCAAATGATTGGTATGCGCAGCTGTTCGATGCTGATGTTGGAGTCGACAAGCACATAGAATCCGCCGGCATATATGCAGAAAGCCACCAGCACCAGCGCTATCAGCTTGTAGACATTCCGTCGCATCAGCTTGAGCCAGCCTATCGAGAACAGACATCCTGCCACGATGCCCGGCAACGACCACTGGTTGAGCGCCTCGTAGGTATGGTCGGCGTAGTGCATCACCTCCTCGTAGTACACCATTTCGAGCACATGCTCGCACGAGAAGAGCGCCTCCACCACTCCGATGAGCAGTATCACGGGCACAACATTATGATAGGTCCACATGGCTGGTTCGATGTAGGGCTTGGGATGGTGCCATCATGCGTTGCAGACATACGGCGAGCGTGATGAGCATAGTGCTCGTGACAAGGCGGAAGTCGGGCGAGTGCCACCAGTCGAGCCAGTCGCCATAGTTGAGCAGCCATGCCACCTGCAGCCACAGCACACACCACAGCAGCGCACCCATCCAGTCGATGCCCTTGAGCGGAATGATTTGCGACATGGCATGGAGGGGGCGTGTCAGCAGAGCCTGCACAAGCAGCACGACGAGCATCAGCACCATGACGAGCCAGTGCATGTAGGTCCAGTGCATGTCGAAGGCAAACCTTGCGGCGAGATAGCCAGCCACCTCAATGGAGCAGAGCAGAATGATGTGCAGTATCGGGAAGAATACGCCGAAGTCGCGCTTGGGCGTCATCCACAGCTGTATGGTGGACATACACTCGAAGGTGCCTTGTATTTTAGCCATTCCGCACACCACACACAGCGCCCACAGCAGCGGCAGCGGCATCTTGAATGTGGCCAGCAGATTGCACACCACAATCACGGCGGCAGCCGTCATGAGCAGCAGCTTGTTGCTGAAGCGAAACTTCATACGGAAGAGTACGGGGAAGTAGAGCGCCATACCGATGAGTGTGGCGTACAGACACATCTGCACATCCACGCGCATTATGCCCCACTCGCCCACTATATTGTTCATGGCACCCAGATACATGCCGTTAGACAGCTGGAAGCAGAACGCCAGAACGACATATATCCACGGCCTTATCCACTTGGGCACAAAGTCGTGATACATGGGCATGGCGAACGTCATGGGAGGTCCGCCAGCCGCATGCTTGTTATTAGTGTTGTTGTCCATAGAGGCTACTTGTTGACAGTACATTCAACGTTCGTGCCTGCGCGCAACTTGGCGAGCTTCGACTTGTCACCTTCAAGATGAATGCGCACCGGTATGCGCTGCTCCACCTTGACGAAATTGCCCGTAGCATTGTCCTGCGGAATCACGGAGAAAGCCGAGTCGGTAGCGTCGCTGATGTGTTCTACGGTGCCCTCAAACTCCACGTCGGGCACAGCGTCCGCCTTGATGCTCACCTTTGCTCCGAGGCTGATACCGGGCAGTTGGGTCTCGCGATAGTTTGCCACTACCCACAGTTCGGAATTGTCCACTATGTCCACCATAGCCTGACCGGGCTGTACGAGCTGACCCACGTGTATATTCTTCTTGCCCACCACGCCGTCGGCAGTAGCCGTGATGACGGTGTACGAGAGGTTGAGTCGGGCGAGCTTAATCTGCGCCTGCGCCACCTCGATAGCTGCCTTGTTTTGCGACAGACGATGGCACGGCTCCTGCTCGGCACGATTCAGTGTGGCACGGCTGCGCACAACCTGCTCGTAGCGAGCCTTGGCAGCGAGATAGTTGGTGTGAATCTGGTCATACTGCTGCTGTGTCACAGCATCGGCTTTGAGCAGTTGGGCGTAGCGCTGGTCGTCCTGGCGAGCGTTGTCGAGACGTACACGAGCCTCGTCGATGCCGGCATCCGACACGCTCATGTTCTGTCGTGTCACGCCGATGCCCGAAGTCGTGGCCTCGCCGCCTGCCATTTCGCGCTGCAAGTTGGCTTCAGCCTGAGCCAGCTGGAGGCGGAACTCGCTGTCTTCGATTATCACGAGAGTGTCGCCCTTGTGTACGGGCTGATATTCGCTGAATCGTATCTCCTTGATGAATCCGCCCACACGGGTGTTGACGGGTGTGATGTGCTGCTGCACGGTGGCGTTGTCGGTGAACTCGCCGTCGCCGAAATGCACGAAATTATTCACCACAAGCCATGCTCCGATGACGAGGAGAATGAGTACGCAGATGTTGTATATGGTTCGCAAAAGTTTCTTGTCCATGTTGTTGTTGCTATTTATTGGTGTTGAAAAAGTTAGTTGTCTTGTTCCACATTATCATATATGTGCTGTCACATTATTATATATTGCCGGCAGCATAGCGCACGGTGTAGTAGATATAGGCTATGTTGATGCGGGCGTTAACTTCCTGCAGTTCGGCGTTGAGCTTTATGTTCGACGCGTCGATCATGTCGGTGATGAGCGCCAGCTGGTTGTTGTAGCGGTTGCTCACGACCTGATAGTTCTGCTGAGCCAGCTCCACACTCTTCTGCTGGGTGCGCAGTTCGACAAACGACTGCTTGTGCATTGTGTACGCCTGCTGCATGTTGTTGTTGACGGTTTCGGCTGCAACGCTGTGGGCGGTGTTGCTCAGTCGCAGCTGCTGTTCAGCCATCTTCACGTCAATAGCCGACTGTTGCAGTACGGGCGAAAAATCTGCTGCCTCGCGTAGTAGCAATTGCTCGCTCGCGAGGTTGTCGCCAATGACATCGAGATTCATGTCGGGCTGGATGACGACGTCGGCGAGTCCGAGCATGTTGCAAAGCTGATGGTTTGCGATGCTCTTCTGGTCTTCCAGGCGTCGCTTGCCGAGTCTGAGCGACTCCATCTGCAGCTCGTATCGTGTCACGTCGTTCTTCAGCACCATGCCCTGCTTCTGTCTTGACTTGATGTCGTCGATGAGTTTGGCGGTGAGAGTGATATTGCTGTCGTACACCTTGATGCCGTTGTTGAGCTTCATCAGCTCCAGATACTATCCAAGAGCGATGAAACGCATCTGGTTGCGGGTAATCTGTACGGCGTTCTCGCTGCATTGTTTCTGCAGTTCGGCAAGTCGAATGCCGCTGTTGATGGCTCCGCCTGCATACACCACCTGCTGCACCTCAAGCGCAAAGGAGTTGCCGAAGTGGGGCTGGGTGATGCCCTTGGCATTGGAGAAGTCGCGGTCGGTCATGAGCACATTGCCGTTGTAGCTTGCCGTGAGCGACGCGTTGATGTCAGGCAGGCGCTTGCTCTTGGCCTCATCTACGGCACGGCTGGCTACGTCGACGCCCGTCTTCTGCGCCGTGAGCACATTGCTGCCGCTCTCAATCAGACTGAATAGTTGGTCAACTGTCATGCTGCGCTGTGTCTGAGCCATGCCGCTTCCAACCGAAAGCAGACACACGCAGACACCGCATAATAATCTTTTCTTCATTATCACGATGATGATTAAAAATAAAATACATTGATTTTGCGAGTGCAAAGTTACGCATTTCCGCCACGTATGTAATTTATTAAATATCCACATGTATGGGACATTTCGGAACTATCGTGCCGTTTTGTCATTTAAAATAGCGATATTTGCAGCACAAATCAGAACGCAAGCTTATAGAAGAATACTGTAGATATGGAACTCAAGGATATAGAAATGCGCCACAACCGCAAGGCTTCGCTGAAGACACGCAGTCTGGACGAATGGCTGGGCTAGTACGTAGTGATTGACTACGGAATGATTGTGCTGTGCAGGGAGGACGAGGCTGACCTCATGGTGAACTTCACGGAATGGCGGCTGAAGCCCGGCTCGGTGATAACGCTGTTTCCGGGCGACGTGGTGTCGATAACAAGCAAGAGCGAGGAGTTCAAGGCTGAGACGTTGCGCTATGCCGCCTCGCTGCTGCGCGAAGCGAGTCTGCAACTGGAACATACCGTCTACTCCGAACTGAAGACCGACCGCTGCCGCACCGAGTCGGCTACGCTGACGAGCATCGTGAGCAATATGATGGCACTGCTGCATCTGTACTTCGAGCAGGAGGGCTGCATCTGTCTCGACCAACTGGTGATGCTGCAACTGAAGGCTTTCTTCCTGGGATTCTACGACTATCTGTATCGCAACCCGATAAAGCGCTCGGCAGACAACGGCAGCCCTCGCACCAAGGAACTCTTCAACCGATTCATGCGCGAACTGGAGGACCGCTACCGCCAGTCGCGCGACGTTAGCTACTACGCCGAACTGCTTAACATCTCGCCAAAGTATCTTAACATGGTGACACAACGCATGACCAGCCACACCATCAAGACCATTATCAATCAGTATGTGGTGCTGCAGATAAAGCAATCGCTCAGCACTGAGGAGAAGTCGATAAAACAAATAGCATGGGAATATCACTTCAGCGACCTCTCGTTCTTCTGCCGCTACCTCAAACAACATACGGGAATGAAGCCGCAACAGTTCAGAACGGGGGGAGCACAGCTCCCTCGTTGTGATGTTGAGGTGTTGAGATGGTGGGGTTTGTGATATTCGGTTGAGGTGGTGAGGTGTTGAGATGGTGTAGATTGTGGGCTAAATGTAGGAGGTTATGGCGTCCCCGCCATAACCTGAGCAAGCAATCCTATCACCAATTTATAGTCAACATTCAATTGCCCAAAAACCAAGATTTTAGTAATTTTGCAGAATGTCAATCCACACATTATTATGAGAATGAAAAACATTCATATTACATCGTCGTTATGGTTGCTGCGGGTCGTGGTGATTGCAGCAACGTTGTCGTTATCAATGCAGGATGCTGCCATTGCGCAGGAGAAGAAGCCACGCCGTAAGTTCAAGGCTTGGCTGATGCGCGCCGACAGTCTCCGACTGGAACTCAGACGCTCCGCCGACCGTGGACAGATGCTGCAATGGACCGACTCTGTCATCATGGTTGAAATCAACAAGAGTAATATCAGCCCCAAAAGGAAGCAGCGCTATATGCGACGCCACATCAAAATACAGAAACGACTGGCACGATACGACCGCCAACTGTTCCGTGGCGACTCGCTCCTGGCTGCCAACTACCATAAAGTAAAGTACGATACTGCCTACATAGGAAGACCCGACGCACGATGGACCATTAAAATCCGAGGCAATCTGTCGGGTGCCGACATGCGCACAACAAGCGTTACGGACGGCGTGGAGAACCGCTCGCGCGTCACAGCCGACTGTCGCGGCACGCTCAGCATGGCTGTGGCTTATCGCGGACTGGGACTGGGCGTGGCTGTCAATCCTGCCAAGTTTGCCGGCAAGTGCAAGGACTTCGAGTACAACCTTAACTCGTATAGCAACCGCTATGGATTTGACGTGGTGTTCCTATCATCAAAGACTTATCACGGATATAAGGCTGCTGACGCCGAACGCATAGACATACACAAGGGACAGATTTCGCAGAATGCGCTGAACCTCAACTTCTACTATGCCTTCAACTACCGTCGGTTCTCGTTCCCTGCCGCTTTCAGCCAGAGCTATATACAGAAGCGCAGCGCCGGCAGCTGGATGATTGGCGCAAGCTTCGACGGCTCAAAGACGGAGCTGAACGACATGACCATTCGCCTCAACGAGTTTGCCGTGGGTGCCGGCTATGCCTACAATCTAGTAGCATTCAGCCACTGGCTGTTCCACCTCTCTGCCCTACCCACCGTGACTGTATACTCGCACGACTACACTAAGACCAAGACCACTGTCAACGAGGGCAACGGCCAGACTGCGACCAACACAATACGCCACGACATGAAGTATCATTTCCCCTCGGCAATCATCACGGGTCGTGCCGCCGCCGTATACTCTTGGCGCAACAAATTCGCAGGCGCCACAGCAGTGTACAACTACTCCGTTGCCGGCGACGAAGACCATCTGAATGTGATAAGAAACAAATGGAGAGTGAGGATGTTCTTCGGATTCAGATTTTAGGAGCTGCGCTCCGCTCGGTTGAGATGTTGAGATGGTGTAGTTTGTGGGCTAAACAATACAATCCAAATACAGAACGGCGGACTCCTGCGCGACGCACAAGCAAAAAACAATATTCAAAATGTTTGCTTGTGCGTCGGACGGGAGTCCGCCGTTCCATTATAATACTGTACAAACTGCACAGCACATCACTCCCCTCCCTACGGGGGAGGGGCTGGGGGTAGGGCTTCTA
>JAIJMN010000130.1:0-6922 GCA_022735715.1 Prevotella sp. | reverse complement strand
GTCTTTATAGTTCTTGAGCGTCCATATATTTCCTGCATCAACGAAGAATGCGCCGTTGAATTTCCAGAATAATGCCGTACGCAATTCTACGTTCATGTCAAGTTTCATGTCACCAGTCTGGTTGATAAAGTCAATCTTGCCGTCTGAACCGCGGAACTTTCCAGGACCGAGTTCCCTCACGTTCCACCCTCTGACGGAATTGGCACCACCCGAGAAATATCTTTTCTCGAACGGCAGAATATTGCTGTTGCCATAAGGGTAAGCGATTCCAAGTCCGAAATGAAGCGCAAGTTGGTTTTTCATATCAAGTTGCAGAAGACGTGTGTAGTCGAAATCGCCCTTTACATATTGGGCGTAAGCAATCTTGAAGAATGTGTATTGCCCGTCAGAATTCTTCTTGGCTTTAGTAAGATGTGATAAGGCATTCAGCACATTGCCTCCTACTTCAATATTTGTTCTGAATGCCTGGTTCTTAGAGTTGTACGATACGTTTACGCCCGACTTCACAATAAACAAATCCTCATAGTTGTACTTGAGGATAGCATTGCGGTAAGTGGTGTCATCAAGATAATTGCTCTTGAATGTGGATGAAATCCACGGCATGTGTACAAAGTTGATGTCAATAAGGTCGAAACGGTAAGACAAGCCACGCACCCCCTTCCAATAGTAACGCCATGCCGATGTAAGTACGCGACGATGAAACTCTGGACGGTTCTGCATGTTGTAGCTGAACATAAGTTCCGACTTTGCACTGTTGTCGTAGCGCACACTTTGCGAGAGGAATGGAGCAATTATGCGCGGAAACGCCAGGCGGGTCTCTACATTATATTCTATATAGTTCTGGTTCTGATATCCGTCAAGTCCCTTGATTGCCTCATAGGCACCACGGAACTGTACGGAGAAGAGCTCGCTTCCTCTGAATATGTTGTTGTTGGAATAAGTCAATGTGGCAGCAGCTCCGAAGTCACCTTCGGTATTGGTGCCTTCGGGTTGGAATGATATTGTATTTGGCTTGCGTGTGCTTACCTTGATACCACAGTCAAGCAGTCCGTCTTCCTCGTTCTCGTCAAAGTGTATGTTGGTAAACCTTACAGCATTCAGGCGTGAGAAGTTGTTGTATGTGTTCTGCACCTCGGCAGCCGAGTATTTGTTGCCTTCCTTTATGGTAGTATTGTTCTGTAATACACTGGTACGCAATGCAATACGCTCGGAATTGACGGGGATGAAGTTTACTTTGTTTATGAAGTATTTTCTGTGATTTGTCTCCGGACTGTTGTTTGAAGCCTTATACTTATGCAAGTACATAGTGACATCTACCCTACCCGGATTAATGGTAGAGTCTACTTCGAATTTAATGAAGTCTTTATTGAACTTGTAATATCCCTCTTTTGTGAGAATGTTTGTTATGCGCTTGCGCTCATCGTCGAGCGTCTGTATGGAGAATCGCATGCCACGCTTCAGATTCATGTCAAGCGCGCCAAGACTCTGCAACGTATTGCGTACGCTGTCGTCCTCTATGACTACGTCAACAGAATCAATTGTATAGGAAATGCCTGGTATTGCCTTGTACTTAACTTCAACCTTACGACCTTTGCGCTTTACTGTATAGCTGGCTTTGGCATGCAGATAGCCTTCAGACTGCAAGTACATGGCCATATAATCACATGTAGCGGCAGCCTTGAGAGAATCGTAAATTACCGGAGCCTCGCCCAATCCACGCAGAAATCTGTTGCCCCATCGTGTAGAATCGCGACCTGACATGCTGTACAGCAACAAGGGAACCTTGAACAGCGAAAACCACTTGGAATTGGGCCGTTGCTGGACATACGGCATAAGTGATGAAGCCTTAACGTCGGATTGCTCACTTTCAATCTTTACGGCTTTAAGGAGATAGTCGTCGGCAGGCACAAACTTGGTAGTTGAGCACGATGCCATGAAAAGGACTGCAATAAACGGCAGCGCAAGTATTTTGTTTAGAGATGATTGTCGTGACATAAAACATTGAAAAAACTTATGCAAAGATACTAATTTATTAATTAATATGCTTATCTTTGTCGAACAAATAGTAACTGACAAATAGAAAACGCCATAATGCTTAGCAAGAACAAGATAAAGTTTTTACACTCCCTGGAGATGAAAAAGAACCGCGATGCGCAGCAATCCTTTGTAGCTGAAGGTCCGAAAATTGTGCACGACATATTGTCAAGACACAAAGACCAGCTGTCGGTAATTGCCGCGACTGAGGAGTGGTTTGCACAGGAACACGAACTTATGGCCGGCTTGCAATGTGAGAGAATAGTAGTTTCGGCCGACGAACTGACAAAAGTAAGTTTTCTGTGCCATCCACAACAGGTTTTTGCGGTATTCAGGAAGTTTTCAGAAATGACTCCAGAGGAGTTGCCTTCACTTGCCGACAAACTCACGCTCGTACTTGACGGAGTGCAAGACCCAGGCAATCTGGGCACTATCATCCGCATAGCCGACTGGTTTGGCATTGAGGACATTATCTGCAGTAAGGACACGGTCGACGTGTACAATCCAAAGGTTGTGCAGGCCACGATGGGCAGCATTGCGCGAGTGAGAGTGTCGTATATGGACTTGAAGCTGCTTTTCGAAGCCATTCCCCCTACTCTGCCAGTTTATGGTACACTCCTTGAAGGCAATAATATGTATTCAGAAAATCTGTCGCATAACGGCATAATAATAATGGGCAACGAAGGCAAAGGCATCTCGCCCCAAATCAGACAATTCATAACCAAGGGATTGCGTATCCCCAACTATCCAGAAGGTCGTGACACAGCCGACAGTCTTAACGTAGCTGTTGCCACGGCTATAATATGTGCAGAATTTAGAAGAAGATAGTATGGAAAACGAAATGAAAAAGACACGGATTCTCTTCATTGACAGAGACGGAACTATAGTAAAGGAACCTGCTGACGAACAGGTGGACAGCTTTGAGAAGTTGGAATTTGTTGAAGATGCTATAAGCAGCCTTAGATTCATACATGAGCACACGGATTTTATGTTTGTAATGGTAAGCAATCAGGACGGACTGGGTACGGATAGTTTTCCTACCGAAACCTTTCTGCCCGTACACAACTTCATAATAAAGACATTGACTGCCGAGAACGTCGTGTTTGAGGCCCAACATATCGACGACCACTTTCCCGAGGACAACTCGCCCATGCGTAAGCCTGGGACGGGAATGCTGCGCGAATATATGAATAATGACAAGTATGATTTGGAGAATTCGTATGTGATTGGCGATCGCGAATCGGATGCCAAGCTTGCCGAAAACCTTGGCTGCAAGTCGCTTGTTCTCGGTCGTGACGGAATGACTTGGCCTAAGATAGCCGAAATCCTGTTTGCCGGCGAACGCACGGCTTCTGTAGAGCGTGCCACCAAGGAGACTTCCATACGGGTAGCTATGAACATCGACGGACACGGCAGATGCAACATAAACACGGGTCTCGGATTCTTCGACCACATGCTCGAACAGATAGCCAAACACGGACAGGTAGACCTGGACATCGTGTGCAAGGGCGACTTGAATGTAGACGAACACCACACAATCGAGGACACAGCCATAGTACTCGGACAATGTATCGAAAAGTGTCTTGGCTCTAAACGAGGCATAGAGCGCTACGGATTTTGTCTGCCAATGGATGATTGCCTTTGCCAGGTAGCACTCGACTTCGGCGGACGTCCATGGCTCAACTGGAATGCCGAATTCAAGCGCGAACACATAGGCGACATGCCTACCGAAATGTTCCTTCACTTCTTCAAGAGTCTGAGCGACGCTGCCCACATGAATCTTGACATAGAAGCACGTGGAACAAACGAGCATCATAAGATAGAAGTAATATTCAAGGCTTTTGCACGTGCTCTACACATGGCTGTGCGACGCGACATCCACCACTTTGAATTGCCCTCTACAAAGGGTATGTTATAGAAAAACAGACAGAGGGATATGGAGAATACACACGAGCATTTAATAATTGCTTGCGTAGGCACGAACATCAACCATCAGTCGAACATAGCAAAAGCCAGAGAGATTCTTGACAGCACGTTCGCCGACTGCCGGTTCTCACGCGTCATGCTGACGCTTCCAATCGGGATGGACAATACGAATGTCCGCTTCGCCAATATGCTTGTAGTCTTCAATTCAACATTGGATACAGAGGGAATCGTCAGCAAGCTGAAGCAAATAGAAAGGCAATGTGGCGACACACGTATGGCAAGAAGCCGAGGCGAAGTGGTTATGGACATTGACTTGCTGAGATATGACGATGAACGCTTTCATCTGTCTGACTGGCAGCGCCATTACGTAAAGACGCTTATGGGAGAAATGCTACAATTAACAAATGTATAAACTACTATAATATTGAAACATATGAAAAAAATATTATTTACCCTTGCACTTGCAGCTCTGGGCGCAACGGAATCGATGGGACAGAACAAGCCACAGGAGATAAACTTTGCTGAGGCCTTCTGCGACTCTACGCTACGCATCGACTACATCTTCTCGGGCAATGCAACTACACAACGCATCTCGCTTGACAAGCTGAACATGTCGCCACGCTGGTATGGCAAGCGCAGGCATCTGTCCCAACTGCCCGTAGAAGGCAACGGACAGATAACAGTACGTAAGCACGGCACTTCAGAAGTGATCTACCGCAACTCGTTCTCTACACTCTTTCAGGAGTGGCAGTCGTATGACGAAGCCAAGACATCCGACAAGGCTTTTGAGAACGTGTTCCTTATCCCTATGCCCCAAGAGAAGGTAGACGTAACTGTCGATCTGCGCAACAACCGTCATGAGATAACCGGAACCATGACGCATACGGTAGATCCTGCCGACATCCTGATCAGACACATAGGATTCAAGAACCGCACACCATTCACTACGATACAGCAGGCTGCCGACACTACAAGATGCATTCATATAGCATACGTAGCTGAAGGATACAAGCAAAACGAAATGAACGTATTCATCGAGGATGCCAAGATTGCAACCGAAGCGCTATTTGAACACGAGCCGTTCAAGTCGATGCGCAACCGCTTCAATATAGTTGCTGTCGAGTCGCCTTCAGCAGACAGCGGAACGAGCGAACCTTCAAAGGGAATTTGGCGCAATACTGCGCTTGGAAGCCACTTCGATACGTTCTATTCCGACCGTTATCTTACAACGCTCAATCTCAAGAGTCTGCACGACGTACTGGCAGGTACTCCCTATGAGCACATCATCGTGCTTGTCAACACCAAGGAATATGGTGGAGGCGGCATCTTGAACTCGTACAATCTGTCTATGACCCATCATCCGATGTACAAGCAGGTCGTTGTGCACGAGTTCGGACATAGTTTTGCCGGTCTTGCCGACGAATATGCCTACGAGCAGGAGCAGATACCTATGTATCCGCATGATGTAGAACCTTGGGAGAAGAACATAACAACTCTCGTTGACTTCCATGGCAAGTGGGAGAACATGATTAAGAAAGGTACGCCAATACCGACTCCTATTGCTACAGCCCCAGAACAGCTGAATGAGAAAAAGGGCAAGAAGTCAAAGACTCCTACCTATAATGTGGGACTCTACGAAGGTGCTGGCTACAGTCTTAAGGGAGTGTATCGTGCTATGCCCGACTGTCGCATGCGCAGCAACGACGTTAAGGAATTCTGCCCGGCTTGCCAGAAGGCCTTGCGTGAGCTTATCAACTTCTATACAGAATAGGAGCTTGACAACATAATTGAATAAAACAAGGGGAGTGTCAAGACAAAAACAGTTTTAGCACTCCCTCTTTTACAAACAGGATAATATAGAAATGACAAATCAATTTTCACCATTAGTGTCCGAAGTTCTTGCTTTTAGCCGCGAAGAGGCAGCAAGACTCTCATGCAGCAACGTCAGACCTGAGCATCTGATGCTGGCCATATTGCGTGAGCGTAAGAATCCGATGACGGGGATTTTTACAGACTTGAACATTAATGTACATGAATTAAAGCAAAATCTTGAGTCGTTGTCATCATCCGAGTCCGAGACACCTGACGCCATTCTGATTCAGGCTAATAATGTTACTTCGCTTGACGACAAGACCAACAATATCTTGAAACTATCGGTTCTTGAAGCCAGATTGGCTCACTCACAGACCGTTAATATCGAACATCTTGTATTGGCCATTCTGCACGATAACGCCTCAAACGGCGTTAAGGCAGCACTTGGAAAATATGGGATAAACTATGAATTGGCAATGAAATATCTGCTAAAACCAAACTCTAAGACAACTGTAGACGGCATTGGACTGTCAGAGGAAGAGGACGAAAATATAACCGGTCGTAACAGCCGACGTGGCGACAGTTCTTCATCAGCTGGAACAGCCGATATGAACAAGTCTAATGTCAAGACGGGAACTCCAGTACTTGACAAGTTCTCTACCGATTTGACAAAGGCTGCTTTTGATGGCAAGCTTGACCCCGTTGTGGGACGTACTAATGAGATGCAACGCGTCACGGAAGTATTGTGCCGCCGAAAGAAGAACAACCCTATACTTATAGGCGAACCAGGTGTTGGAAAGAGTGCCATAGCCGAAGGCTTGGCACAGCAGATTGCAAGCCGCCACACGTCGCCCTTACTCTTCAACAAGCGCATTCTTCGCCTCGATATGACCTCAATTGTAGCTGGAACAAAATACCGCGGACAGTTTGAGGAGCGCATTCAAGCCCTTCTACGTGAACTGGAGGACAATCCCGATATTATTGTCTTTATCGACGAAATCCACACCATAGTAGGCGCAGGAAGCACTCCTGGCTCAATGGATGCAGCCAACATTATGAAACCTGCTCTTGCACGCGGACTCATACAATGTATCGGAGCTACAACGCTTGACGAGTATCGCAACTCAATAGAAAAGGACGGAGCCTTGGA
>JAIJMN010000129.1:0-6936 GCA_022735715.1 Prevotella sp. | reverse complement strand
CAGCGGAAGCTGGGGGATTCGAACCCCCGGTACGGTTACCCGTACGGCAGTTTAGCAAACTACTGGTTTCAGCCACTCACCCAAACTTCCATACGATTAAAAGTTTTAACCGGAGCACTGTTTCTCAATTGCGAGTGCAAAGGTAGTATTTATTTTCAATACCGCCAAACATTTCCTGCACTTTTTTTCATCAAAAACGTCATTTTTATGCAAAATAATGCCTTTCAACCTTACTTTCTGCACTATTCCATGAGTTTATAGTAGTGAGCAGAGGGCGAAATATGCAGTTCGGGATGAAACCAACTGATGAAGTCGGCAAGCAGAAAGTCGGGACGGAACGAGATTTGTTCGAAATATGGGTTGGAAATGCTTGGCACACATTCGAGCACATGCCCCTCACGATAAGCCTTTATCATCTTGTAGCCCTCATATTCTGTAAGCAAGCCGTTGCGGTCGAGATTGCCAGCACCACTATTCACGAAAAGCCACCAGTCAGCCGTGGCAGCCTTCTCTATTACTTTCTCGGGCGAAAGAGAAAGCGAACCGCTGTGCTTGTCGTCGGCAAAGACATAATCCATACCGGCATCGCGCAACAACTGCCCCATTGAACTCTCGCCACCAGGACAATACCACACGCCACCTACCACACGTTCTGTTATGACACGCGGACGCAATGCCGACTTCATTGCACGGTCTTTATAGTCGGCATAATTGCGCTTCACCACAGCAAAAAGGCTGTCTGCCTCATTCTCACGCCCTACAAGCATGCCGTAGAACTTCATCCATTCGGCACGCCCCAATGCCGATGTCTCCATATAATCAGCACACTCTATGAGCGGCACACCGATATTGGCGAGCTGGCCATAGTTGACTCCTTCGAACGGAGTAACAAACAAAGCGTCAGGCGAAACCGATACAATACGCTCCACCGACGGCGACATGCCATTGCCACAATCGGCTACACGACCCTCTGAAACAGCCTTGTGCAGATATTGGAGATTAATGTAGTTCAAGTCACACACACCACTCACCACATCAGCAGCACCTATCTCGCCCATCAGATAGCAATGAGGTGCTGAGAACATCACCCCTCTGCCAACCGGAGTGTACACCACTGTGCCATCCAGCGTCGACACCTTGGAAGCCATACGGGCAGAGTCCTTGCGACTGACCAATACATAACGATGCAGCACGCCATCCTTACGCCACGGATTGGAGAGTTCGGCTGTGGTGTAGCCGTCGTGCTTTACTATCGTGATATGCTTGGCATATTCCATGCGAATGGTGTCGCCACCTTGGGCAGCCGAACCGGTACGCTTGCCACCACATGCATAAACCGAGAGCAATGCCAATGCCGACACACAAATATCCAGACCAGAAACAATCGAAAAACGTGAATAATGCGACTTCATATATTTACACCTTATTATATTATATAGTATTGACGTTAAACCGTACATAACCGACCCGTAAAAGGAGTCGGAAACGGCTGTTTTTCAAATGTAGTCCTTTTGCACTCCAAAAGGACAACTTTAGCCATGCAAAAGGAGTCCTTTTACGCTCCAAAACGAGTCCTTTTGAAGTGCAAAAGGACTACATTCACAAAGTCATATAAAATGAACGGTGCAAAGTTACAAACATAATGAAAATAACATTCAAAAACATGCCAAAAATTTTGGCGTTATTTCAATTTTGATTATCTTTGTGAACGTAATGCAATCCCGGAAAGAACCGCCCCTACAATAGGATGTTCTGACCGGGATTTGTACCGACCTATTAACAAAGAATTAATTAATCTAACCTAACAAAGATTTATGGCAACAGAAAAAAGAAACCTTCTTACTGGCAACTTCAGCAAGAAAAACGCAACCCTTTTCGCTATCGCCGTCCTTGTAACACTGATAATCTGGAACCTTCCGATTGACAGTTTCGGCATCGACGGACTTACAGTAATTCAGCAACGCATCATCGCAGTGTTCGCTCTCGCAACGATACTGTGGGTGACCGAGGCTATTTCACCATGGGCAACATCAGTCTCGCTTATCGGCTTGCTGCTTCTCACTACATCCGACAACGCTTTCCACTTCTTCCGGTCGGGAATAGACAAGAGCGAACTGCTCGACCATAGTGCGCTCATGGCCACATTTGCCGATCCTATCATAATACTCTTCCTTGGCGGTTTCATCCTTGCTATTGCTGCCACCAAGTCGGGTCTTGACGTATTGCTGGCACGCACGCTGCTCAAGCCGTTCGGCCAGAAGAGCGAGAACGTGCTGTTGGGCTTCATCCTCATCACCGGCGTATTCTCGATGTTTGTCAGTAACACTGCCACAGCAGCCATGATGCTTACATTCCTTGCTCCGGTGTTCAAGGCTTTGCCTCCTGAAGGCAAGGGACGTGTTGCGCTGACACTCTCAATTCCGGTGGCTGCCAACATCGGCGGTATGGGAACTCCTATCGGAACTCCTCCTAATGCCATCGCACTGAAGTATCTCAACTCGCCGACCGGCCTCAACCTCGGCATTGGATTTGGCGAATGGATGATGTATATGCTTCCGCTTACAGTAGTACTGTTGCTTATCGGCTGGTTCCTGCTTAAGACTTTCTTCCCATTCAAGAAGAAAACCATACAGCTGGAGATTGAAGGCGAAGTGCAGCACAACTGGCGCACCATGGTAGTGGCTGGTACATTCATCGTAACCGTATTGCTTTGGATTTGCGACCGTTGGACAGGCGTAGGCTCTAACACCGTAGCCATGATTCCTATCGTGGTGTTCGCATTCACGGGCGTAATCAAGGCACGCGACCTTGAAGAAATCAACTGGAGCGTTATATGGATGGTTGCCGGTGGTTTTGCACTCGGATTGGCCCTCAATGAGTCGGGGCTGGCAGAGAATGTAATCAAGAGCATACCGTTCGGATCATGGTCGCCAGTAATGATTCTGCTTGCATCTGGCATCATCTGCTATCTGCTGTCCAACTTCATTTCCAATACCGCTACAGCTGCATTGCTCGTACCAATCCTCGCTGTGGTATGTAAGGGTATGGGCGATTCGCTCAACAGCATAGGCGGAACACCTACCGTGCTCATCGGTATTGCCGTTGCAGCGTCAGTAGCTATGACACTGCCTATCTCTACACCTCCAAACGCCATCGCACACTCTACCGGACTGGTGAAGCAGAACGAAATGATGAAGATAGGTTTGACTATGGGTATCATCGGACTCGTACTCGGCTATTCACTGCTCTTCGTATTGGGCGAACTGCACGTTTGGTAAATACTATAGAATGAACATAAACCAAGAGACACTATATGCTGTCGCTCTGACACGCATCAACTTTTTCAACGTTGCCACAAGCTTGCAACTTTATCGCAAACTTGGGTCGGCAACAACCATCATGGAGCACCGCCACGACATTCGGGCGGTGCTTCCTGATGCTACGCCACGGCTTATTGAGGCTTTCAAGGATGTTTCTAACGCTATGCGACGCGCCGAAAAGGAAATGGAATTTGACGAAAGCCACAGAATAAAACCAATTGTTTTCAACGATGACGAATATCCGCAACGCTTGCGCGAATGTGAGGATGCACCACTCGTGTTATATTATCGGGGTTCTGCCAACCTCAACAAGCAACGTGTCATTTCAATCGTAGGCACACGCCATTGTACTGTTTATGGGCAGGAAATGATAAACAAATTCGTCAGCCAACTCAAAGAACTGTGTCCCGACGTGCTCATAGTGAGCGGTCTGGCGTATGGTGTGGACATACATGCCCACCGTAACGCATTGCAAAACGGACTTGATACCGTAGGCGTACTGGCACACGGACTTGACTACCTCTACCCTACCGCTCACCGAGATACAGCAACCGAAATGCTCAGACAAGGAGGATTGCTAACGGAATTCATGACTTCGACCAATGCCGACAAGATGAATTTTGTAAGACGCAACCGTATCATTGCCGGCACAGCCGATGCTACTATACTGGTAGAAAGCGCTGCTCATGGCGGAGGACTTATTACTGCCGACATTGCCAACAGCTATGGTCGCGATGTTTTCGCATTTCCCGGCAATGTATGTATGCCATATAGTGAGGGTTGCAACAATCTGATACGCGACAACAAGGCTGCTCTTATAACGTCAGCAGCCGACTTTATAAAAGCTATGGGATGGGAGCAGGATGTCAAACTGAAGAAGGCTCGCGAAAAAGGAATCGAACGGCAGATGTTTCCCGAGCTTTCTGACGATGAAGCCCGCATCGTTAATGCTCTGCAACAGAACAACGACTTGCAGACAAATATCATTGCCATGAGATGCGGTCTGCCTATTACTACTGTTGCCTCAACTCTCTTCAGCCTGGAACTGAAGGGCATTGTAAAGCTGTATGCAGGTGGAGTGTATCATCTGATGGGCTGAGAACAATATAGACAACGGAAATAATCAGATACAAAAATGTTTATCCGATATTTCGAATGATAGTATTGGAATTACAATATGTGAGTAAATTGGCTGTGCAATCAAATAGGAGGCTATGGCGTCCTCGCCATAGCCTACGCAGTCAATTGATTATTTATTATTGTCAATTATTTGGCGTCTATCTTGCGATAGCATAAAGCCGCACCTATGGCAGTACAGAATTCAGAGTACTGAGGTATGCGGAACTTAACTCCATAAAGTCGTTCGGTGGCTGGGAACACACGCCGGCACTGTGGAAGGAGGGTGAGATTGCCAATCATTACAAATTCCTTAATGCCACTGCCAAGCGACGACAATATCGTAGCGCTGCAAATAGACTGCAATACCATCCATATCAATCCGAGCGCAATGTCTTCGCGCGAGGCATTGCTCTTTGCATTTCCCCAAAGCGATGCAATGGCATCCATTGGCAATCCCTGCAACGGATTGGCACAAATATCCTTGATAAGCACATTGATATGCGATATGTCACCTTCCTCAGCAAGCGCAGCCACCTGCTTGATGTCGTCGGTCTTGAGAAGCAGACGTGAAAGACCTTGCAACGTTCCGCCTCCTATACCAATACCACCGATATGCTTTATGTCGTCACCGTCGCACTTTACGATAGACGTTCCAGTGCCAAGACTCACCACAAGCATACGGTCGAGCTTGGTCTCATATCGTGCACCGAGTCCGTCAGCAACAAACTCCTCTGCCTTATCGGTAGAAAGTCCATATACGGGTTCGTTGATGTAAGCGCTGCCTACACCCGTAAGCATCACCTTCTCAACATCGCCGAGCTTGATATGATTCTCATGCAGATACTTGCCGAAGGCTCCATAGAGCGACGTAACGGGGTCGGTAGCACGAATGCGAATTGGCGACAACACCTTGCCTTGCTCGTCAATGCCGACAATCTTTGTAGTGCTTATGCCTACATCAATGCCTATTACTATTCCCATATTCTTGAAATGTTTTTATGATTAGCGTTATTTGTATTATGTAGGGTGCTATTTATATAATGTATAGGAGCTGTCTGTCGCTTCACAATATTTATCAAGCAGTTCAATTATAAACTCTGCTGTGTCACGCACTCCCTGCTCATTGCCGTCATATCCATTCACAAGAACAAGCAGATGAGTTGTGCCGACGCTTACCTTAGTACGCTCGTTATCGCTCGTCGGAGTGCCCACGCCTCCTATCTCGTCACGATATACCGGCAGTCCGGCTATGTTTATCATTCCCCGACCAATGCCTTCATACGGTTCACCCTCTCGTCCTATGCCGAGAATCAACGTGTTTCCGCTGAAATGGTCGGCATCAAAGGCACCGATACTATATCCGTACTTCATGCTGGCAAGGTTTATCAAGTCCACAAGCGTGTCAATCTGATACAGCTGTTTGCCCTGCAACACACGACGGACGAGTGCTTCGCCCGACGGACGATAGCGCGACGGATCCTTACCACATAATTTATATATGCGGCGGGTAGCCTGGATTGACTCCATCTGCTTCAACGACTCGGTGGTGAGCGTGGCGCGATACTCTTCGCTCAAAGCATCTATCTCGCGCCATAACTCAGCTGAATATTCTGTATTCTTTATGTTTGCCGTGATGCATGCGCCTACAAATACGGGGCAGACGGAATGCATCTCAGCAGAAACCTCAACTTTCATATTTTCATGTATTTATGAATTGCTCTGTTACTTAAAATAACGACAGCTGACCATTGGGTTCTACGGTTGGAGTCGATGTGCTTTCGCTTTCGGCATTAGCCTCACCTATCATCTCCAGGAACGTAGCTTCGTCTACCAATGGAACCCCAAGCTTTTCGGCTTTTTGCAGTTTTGAGGGTCCCATATTGTCGCCTGCGAGTATAAACGAAGTCTTGCCACTGATAGAACCTACATTCTTGCCTCCGTTTTTCTCAATCAATGCCTTGTATTCATCGCGGCTATGCTTCGTGAACACGCCACTAATAACGATTGATTTACCCGAAAGACGGTCGCTCGTACCTTCAATCTGCTCCTCCGAGAGCTGCATCTGAAGACCGTAAGAACGCAGACGTGCAACGATTTCCTGATTCACCTGATTGGCGAAATAGGTTATTACGCTCTTGGCTATCACCTCGCCTACTCCGTCAATATCCATAAGCTGCTGCATTGTGGCAGCCTGCAACGCATCCATAGTCTTAAATCCACGTGCAAGCAAGCGGGCTGATGTCTCACCCACGAAGCGTATGCCAAGGGCGAAGACTACACGTTCGAACGGAACACTCTTTGATGCCGCAATACCATTCACTATCTTTTGGGCAGACCGTTCACGATTGCCCGTACCATTGATGTCCTGCACCTGTATCTTGTAGAGGTCGGCTATGTTGTGTATCAAGCCACGACGATAGTACTCGTCAACCGTCTCCGGACCGAGAGAGTCTATATTCATGGCGCGTCGAGCAATGAAATGCTCAATGCGTCCCTT
>JAIJMN010000128.1:0-6957 GCA_022735715.1 Prevotella sp. | reverse complement strand
TTCCTGCGTTTCGGATTCCGTCCTGCCAAGCTCTTCATGCTTGCCCGTCATGCATTTAGCGTTGAGACTTACGACGACGACGTGATAAAGCAATGGCTGCGCACATTCATACGACGTTTCTTCCAGCAGCAGTTCAAGCGTTCGTGTCTGCCCGACGGTCCCAAGGTGGGAAGTGTCACGCTCTCGCCACGTGGCGACTGGCGCATGCCTACCGATGCCGCCTCTACATTGTGGCTGACAGAATGTGACACGCTATAGTCAGCTAAATATACGCAAAACATCATTAAATGGAAAAGACAGCCAAAGCAAAGAAGGCTCCCGTGTATCTGACAAAAATCTCGCGCGAAACCTTCGACAAACTTAAGGAGCAGATATTGCAAGCGCTTGTTGTAGAGAAACGCTATCGCGACAGCAGCTTCACGGCCTCACAGCTCGCTGAACTTCTGCACACCAATACGCGCTACGTTTCCATAGTGCTCAGCGTGCGCTATCATGCCAACTTCTCGCAGTTTGTCAATCGGCTGCGAATTGAGGAGGCGATGGCTTTGTTGCAAGACCAGCGTTATGCCGGCTTGCGCATAGAGGAGATTTCTGATATGGTAGGGTTTGCCAACCGGCAGTCGTTCTATAGAGCTTTCTGCCAGATTGTGGGCAAGACTCCACGCCAGTATCAAGACGAACTGTAACAAATTCAACCAACAAAAATGACCAATCAATTCAACTATACCGACGAGCGTTTTGCCGACATACAGATGCTCCGCTATCGTCTCGACGGATTTGACAGTCTGACGCTTCGTCAGAAACTCTACATATATTATCTCGCCAAAGCCACATTGTGCGGACGCGACATCACGACCGATCAGTTCGGCCGTTACAATCTGCGTATACGCTTCTTGCTTGAAGCTGTGTACGACGGCTATGTAGGCAATCGTCAGTCGGACGAGTTCCGTGCCGTTGCCGATTATCTGAAGCGTGTGTGGTTTGCCAATGGAATACATCACCACTACGGATGCGAGAAATTTGTACCGGGATTTACCGAAGATTATTTCCGTAACTTGGTCATGACAACTGCAAAGACTGTTTCCGACAAGTCTTCTGCTATCTCAAAGGACGACAAGTCTTCTGTCATCTCAAAGAATGGCAAGCCTTCTGAATACAGCCTAAAGCTTTCCGACACGCAATGGGTCAGCAACGAGTTGGATGAGTTGTGTCCTTTAATATTCAATCCTGCCATAATGCCAAAGCGCGTCAACCAGCGTGCTGGCGACGACCTTGTTGCCACCTCGGCGTGCAACTTCTACGATAACCTCACACAAAAAGAGGTGGAAGACTATTATGCCCGTATGCGCCAGGCCGACCCCAATAACGCCACCCCAAAATCCTATGGACTCAATTCTACGCTTCGCCGTGCTCCTGACGGTAAGATAGTAGAGGATGTGTGGCGTGAGGACGGACTTTATGGTCCCATAATCAAGCAAATCGTTTATTGGCTTACTAAGGCTTCGGCAGTTGCCGAGAACGACTTGCAGGTGGAAATCATCGACCTTCTTATAGAATACTATCGTACAGGCGACCTTCATGTCTTCGACAAATACTCTATAGAATGGCTGAAGGAACACGAGGGACGCATCGACTTCATCAACGGATTTATAGAAGTATATGGCGACCCGCTCGGACTGAAAGGCTCGTGGGAGGGAATAGTCCACTACAAAGACACGGTAGCCACAAAGCGCACCCAGACACTTTCTGCCAATGCACAATGGTTTGAAGACCACTCGCCAGTTGATCCGCGATTCCGTAAATCAAAGGTAGTTGGCGTTACTGCCAATGTGGTTTATGCTGCAATGCTTGGTGGCGATGAGTATCCGTCAACGGCTATTGGCATCAATTTGCCCAATGCTGATTGGATACGTGCTCAATATGGTTCCAAGAGTATCACTATAGGCAATCTGACACATGCTTACAATCAGGCGTCACGAGGCAATGGCTTTATTGAGGAATTTGCAATCAACGACGAGTCTACTCGCTCTCTCATCAGTCTCTATGGAGATTTGTGTGATGATTTGCATACCGACCTCCATGAGTGTCTCGGCCATGGTTCCGGTCAATTGTTGCCAGGAGTCTCTGCCGACGCTCTTGGTTCATACGGTTCAACAATAGAGGAGGCACGTGCCGACCTCTTCGGACTCTACTACATAGCCGACCCTAAGCTCGTGCAGCTCGGACTCACCCCCAATGCCGAGGCTCATCGTGCCCAGTACTATACGTACATGATGAACGGTTTGCTCACACAGCTCACACGTATCAAGCCCGGCCATCAGATTGAAGAGGCACACATGCGCAACCGTGCCCTCATAGCCCGATGGACATTAATCCATTATCCCGAAGCCGTACAGCTCGTACAGCAGGATGGCAAAACACGTGTGCTGATTTCCGACTACAGCCGTCTGCGCGATGCTTTCGCAACCCTGCTTGGTGAGATACAGCGTATAAAGAGCGAGGGCGACTATGAGGCTGCCAAGACTCTTGTAGAACAATACGCCATAAGTGTCGACGCCCGTTTGCACGAAGAGCTGCTTGAACGTTATCGTGCTCTTGGCATAGCACCATACAAGGGATTCATCAATCCGCGCCTGACGCTCGTAGCCGATACCGAAGGCACCCCTACAGATGTAACGGTAGACTATAGCGAGACGTACTGTCAGCAGATGATGCGCTACTCGCGCGAATACACTACACATTCATGACCGAACAACATAGAACTCATGACTGAACAACATATTATGTCAACATCCGAACAGGTAAAACAGATAAAGCGTTCATTCCGCCTCTACATGAACGGAGTAGCTGCCGCCTCCATGCGACGCAAGGGACTCGACTACAAGATAAACTGGGGCATCCAATTGCCCGATTTGAAGCGAATGGCTTCACAGTATGGCCAAGATGCCGAACTGGCACGATCCCTATGGGTAGAGAGCGGAGTGAGGGAGTGCCGGCTGCTTGCCACGCTCATAATGCCTCCCGGACAGCTCGACTGCGACGAAGCCGTAAGATGGGCCACAACCTCCCAACTCACGTCCGAGATAATGGAGATGGCAGTATTCAACCTCTTCCAGCACGCCGAATGCGCCGACAGTCTGGCGCTACAGATGCTCCGCCAGCCAGACGCTTCCGTGCGTACCGGAGCCTATCATCTCGTGTGCCGATTGATGAAGCGAGGCCGTGCAGTAGGCGAAAACACCATCGAAGCCCTGCTTGAAGCAGCCCGTGCCGACATCCTTACAGCCGACCGCCAGCTGCTCCATGCCCTCATGTCGTGTCTGCAATACATGGCATCCACCGACCATACGCATGCCAAAACAGCCGCCACGATACTGAATGACGCAGGATTTGACGCTTTTTAGCATATCTTCTTGGTTGAATTGCCAAAAAAACGTAACTTTGCAACATGATGCAAGAAGATGCTATACAAAATGCACATGCTACACTCGCTCGCAGCTTGCAGACCATGAACTGTCGCTGCACACCCGAACGGCGAGCCATACTTGATGCAGCATGCTCTATGGATGCACCTTTCTCTATAGCAGACATTGCGGCACAGATGGCAAGCCAGGGCTTCAAGGTGAGCCGTGCCACGCTCTACAACACGCTTCGGCTGCTTGTCGACCTGCGGCTCATAGTGTGCCTCAGAATGCAGAACTGCACACGCTACGAAGCCGTAGACCCCACACGGGCACGTTGCCGTCAGGTGTGTACGGTATGTGGCCGTACGATGGAGGTAAGTGCGCCAGCCGAATTGGATAAGCTGCCAGGAGCCAAGACACGACGCTTCCGCCCAACGGCTTATGCGCTCTATGTCTTCGGCATGTGTGCTTCATGCCAGCGACGAGCCGGTCAAGATACGAACATTAACAAAAAACATACTCGGTCCGCAGGGACAGAGAAAGAAAAACAAGGAAATATATGAACAAAGGAAAAGTTGACGTCCTGCTCGGATTGCAGTGGGGCGACGAAGGTAAGGGCAAGGTTGTTGATGTCCTCACCCCGAAGTATGATGTGATCGCACGTTTCCAGGGCGGTCCTAATGCAGGCCACACACTCGAGTTCGAGGGCCAGAAGTATGTTCTCCGCAGCATCCCGTCGGGCATTTTCCAGGGAGGTAAGGTCAACATCATCGGCAATGGCGTGGTGCTTGCTCCCGACCTCTTCATGCAGGAGGCAAAGGATCTTGAGAAGAGCGGACACGACCTCAAGAGCCGTCTGCACATCTCAAAGAAGGCTCATCTCATCATGCCTACACACCGTGTGCTTGATGCTGCCATCGAAGCCTCTAAGGGCAAGAACAAGGTAGGTACTACAGGCAAGGGCATCGGTCCGACATATACCGACAAGGTTTCGCGCAATGGACTCCGTGTAGGCGACATCCTTGACAACTTCCAGGCTAAATACGAGGCTCACAAGGCTGCTCACCTCAAGCAGATTGCTGCTCTTGGCTACACCGACTTCGACATTACCGAAGTAGAGAAGACATGGATGGAAGGCATTGAATACCTCAAGCAGTTCCAGATTGTAGACTCTGAGCATGAGATCAACCGCGTGTTGCGTTCAGGCAAAGACATTCTCTGTGAGGGTGCCCAGGGCACTATGCTCGACGTAGACTTCGGATCTTATCCTTTCGTTACTTCTTCAAACACCATCTGCGCCGGTGCCTGCATCGGATTGGGCATTGGTCCTAACCGTATTGGCAATGTCTATGGCATCATGAAGGCTTATTGCACACGTGTAGGTGCTGGCCCTTTCCCCACAGAGCTGTCTGACGAGACTGGCGACAAGATTCGCGACCTCGGTCACGAATACGGAGCTGTTACAGGCCGTGAGCGCCGTTGCGGATGGTGCGACCTCGTACAGCTCAAGTATTCTGTCATGATCAACGGCGTTACCGAACTCATCATGATGAAGAGCGACGTGCTCGACGGTTTCCCCGTTATCAAGGCTTGCGTAGCCTACGAATTGCCTGATGGCACACAGACTACTGAGCTGCCTTACGAATTGTACGATGCAAAGCCTGTATACAAGGAATTCAAGGGTTGGAACGTAGACATGACACGCTTCACAAGCGAGGACCAGTTCCCCGAAGAGTTCAATGCCTATGTCAAGTTCCTCGAGGAGTATCTCGAGACCCCGATACGCATTATCTCAATAGGCCCCGACCGCGACCAGACAATCGTTCGCAAGTAGTTCTTTTATTTATAATCAATAAATGGCAAAACCAAGTATACCAAAGGGTACGCGTGACTTCTCGCCCGTCGAGATGGCCAAGCGTAACTATATATTCGACACCATACGCGAAGTGTACGCCCTCTACGGTTTCCGTCAGATAGAGACTCCTGCCATGGAGACTCTGTCTACGCTGATGGGCAAGTATGGCGAGGAGGGCGACAAGCTGCTCTTCAAGGTGCTCAATTCGGGCGACTATCTCGCCAAACTCTCTGACGACGAACTCATGCAGCGCAATCCGCTCCATCTTGCTACAAAGCTGTGCGAGAAGGGTCTGCGCTACGACCTCACCGTTCCGTTTGCACGCTATGTTGTGCAGCATCGTGACGAGATTCAGTTGCCGTTCAAACGCTATCAGATACAGCCCGTATGGCGTGCCGACCGTCCGCAGAAGGGACGCTATCGTGAGTTCTACCAGTGTGATGCCGACGTTGTAGGTTCCGACTCGTTGCTCAATGAGGTGGAGCTAATGCAGATTGTCGACACCGTATTCACACGTTTCGGAGTGCGTGTAGCTATTAAGATTAACAACCGTAAGATTCTTACCGGTATTGCCGAGACTATAGGTGAGGCTGATAAGATTGTCGATATAACCGTAGCCATCGACAAGCTCGACAAGATTGGCATTGATGCTGTCAACGAAGAGTTGCGTCGCGACGGCATCTCTGACGAAGCAATCAAGAAGTTGCAGCCGATAATTGCGCTCACGGGCACCAACGACGAGAAACTCGCCACAATAGCCCAGGTACTTGCCCAGTCGGAAGTGGGAATGAAGGGCGTTGAGGAGACACGATTCATTCTTGATACTCTCAAGACCTGCGGTCTGCACAATCAGATTGACCTTGACCTCACCTTGGCACGTGGCCTCAACTACTATACGGGTGCCATTTTCGAAGTGAAGGCTCTCGACTATGCCATCGGCTCAATTACTGGTGGCGGACGCTACGACAACCTTACAGGTATCTTCGGACTGCCTGGCATTTCAGGTGTTGGCATTTCGTTCGGTGCCGACCGTATCTACGACGTGCTCGGTGGTCTCGACCTTTATCCTAAGGAAGCAGAGCAGGGCACTCAGCTGCTGTTTATCAACTTCGGTGCTACTGAGACAGCCTACTGTCTGCCCGTATTGCGTCGTTGCCGTGAGGCTGGCATCCGCACCGAGATCTATCCTGACAGCGTCAAGATGAAGAAGCAGATGGCTTATGCCAACGCCAAGCAGGTTTCGTTTGTAGTGCTGGCTGGCGAGGAGGAGATTGCTCAGGGCAAGCTCACTCTCAAGAACATGGCTACTGGCGAGCAGACTCTTGTTACACCTGAAGAGCTCGTTGAGGCTGTTAAGGCATAAGAAGATTTTGTAGCAGTATTTTTCAAAACCTATCAACAGGGGCAATATCGTTTTCTCTCTACGAGGGCAGACTGGTATTGCCCCTATTGTCGTTAGTTGACGTAAACATTCAACATTCAACACTTAACATTCAACATTATTTACTCTCTCCCGAGAAAGTTTTTACTCCTTGCCGAGGGCGCAATTTACAGATCTGTATCACGCTTGCAAAGTTAATACATTCACGAGGCAAAAGCAATAGCGGTCAAGCGAACGGGAGGTCGTAGGAATCGTCTCCATACACTCCTTTTAAAAAAGCCGCAAACTCCTTGGAGTAGCGGGTTCCTTCTGCCTTT
>JAIJMN010000127.1:0-7023 GCA_022735715.1 Prevotella sp. | reverse complement strand
GACCTGAGCACATTCTTTGCGTTCCTAATCTACCAATTTTTACAGCTGGATAACTTTTCATGCGCTTATGATTGCTCACCTTGCGGTTTAGTTTGTTCCATGCTTTTTTGTCATCACCAGGGAAATACGCCAACTTATCATTCAACAAACAGAAGTATGACAAAACATCATCATGAGTTTTGTTTAAAGCCAAATATGTAACGGCCAACAATCCCTCCTGATAGTCATAAGCATCTTCCATTAATAAATCATTAATATCTTTATTTCCGCAGTCAAACGCCAACACATTGTGGTCTTTTGTCAACCTCACAATATCAAAATCAATCATACTCTTTTGCCTTATCTCAGTTCAGAACAAGCATGCAATCTTTTGTACACCGCTTGAGCACGCAACACATCCTCGCGCTCCACCTTTTTGGGGTTCGCTACGGCCTGTGCAAAGCGTTCAGCATCCTTTCCTGTCAATACGGGAGTTTCTTTTATCGGTTTTGCCATAATTTCAAATTCATTTAAGTTAAACATTATTATTTGTTACTATACATCGCAAAATTACATCATCCCACCGATATTTGCAAATATTTAGCCGTCTTTATTTCCTCTGTAAACCACCAATACAGCGTACCCTCTATTTTTCAGTGGATTAACTGCATTAGTATTTTGAATAAAGGTTTTATTTAGAGTTGTGCGCGAGGCGCAATTTTGAATTTTGAGTGTTGAGTTACGAGTTACGAGTAGTCATAAATTGGCCATAAAAAATGAATACGTATGCGTTGGGCGATGAAGACGTTATCGTTGGCGGATGAAGACGACTTCGTTGGCTGATGAAGACGTTATCATTCTCAGGGGTATGTTTATACGTTCTTCAGACTCTTGTTGCGCATGGTGTAATGGTCGCCTACTACGTAGTCGCTTTGGTCGAGTTCGGGGGTGATGTAGGAGGTGGTGTAGATGAGCTGATAGGAGTCTGTGGGGTATGACTTCAGGCGTTCGATAAGGGTCTGCTGGAATTGCTGGGCACGCTCCTTCTCTATTCCCTTGTCCTCCATATTGTCGGCAAAGATGAAGTGAGGATAGCGCATCCATGGGATGTCGAGGGAGGCGAAGAAGAGAGAGAAACGAGCCACTATCTTCAAGAAGAATGCCGAGGAGGCACTGTACTTGGAGTACTTGTCGGAAAGATAGACGAGATTGTTGGCAAAGTCGACGTGGAAGTCAGAGGGGCGTGAATTGACGAAATCGCGCTGACGCTCCTTGTCGTGTTGCAAGAAATAGACTCCGTGCTCCTGTATCTTCGACAGCACCTGGGCGCGACGACTCTCTTGACCTGCTGTCTTGGCTTGTATCAAGCGCTCCTCATGCGAAAGGTCGGACTCGAGCTGCTCCTTGCGCGCTATGAGTTGCTCGTAATACTCGGCTCGCTCCATCATGTCGTACAACTGCAGGAGTTCGCCATTTGCCATTCCCTTATTATATATAAGGTCTTCGATTTCTTCCTCGGCTGTGCTGCGCACATTGTCGAGCATCTGGTCGAGCGTCTTGCGGGCGCTGCGATGCTTGCGACGAAGGCTGAGGCGTTGGGCTTTGAGCTGGTCGAGCCGCTTGATGTCCTGCTCATGAATGGACGCTGACTCCTTGATCTGAAACGACAGTTCGGCAATGAGTCGCCTTGCCTGGGTTATGCCCAACTTGTCCTTTATGGGCGACTTGCACAGGCGGCATGTGCCTTCTGGCACATCATTTGGCAACGGTGAGAGGCATTCGGGACAATACTCCAACTGCAGGTTGCCGAGTATCTGACGGGTGGAGACTGAATTCTGCAGGGCTTTCTGCTTACGCTGAAGCTCGTCTATGAACATCTTTGTGTCTTCTATATCGTGAGACAAGATATCCTCGTCACGCTCTGCCTTGTCCAAATCATGGGCAAGGGTCTTGACAAGCTGCATCTGTTGCATTGTCTCCGACTTGTGGCGCTTGCTGACTTCCTCGCCTTGACGTTTGCGATGGATGTCTTCTTCCAGTTGCTCTATGTCAAGTCGTTTCTGCCTGATGAGCGACTCTATATGTTCCTTGGAACGCTGGTCTTTGGGGAGTGACGATTCTACAGAACGGATATCGGACTTAATCTCGGTGATGGCGCTCTCAAGTTCTTTCTTCTTGAGTTTGGCTGAATAGAGCTCGGAGTCGAATATGCCAAGCAGAAGGTCGGCTACTGCCTCACGGGTGGTTTGCTTGTCAAACTGCTCGTAGTAGAACAATGAACCGGTAGGCGACTCCTGGTCGATATACAGCAGACGAAGCAGCTGGTGCATAGTTATGTTGCCGTCGCCCTGCACTATAGGCATACCAATAACCTCGAACAATTCGTTGGAGAAGCTACGCTTGTTGGACGTTGTGCTATAGCCGAAGTAGTTTGACTCGCAGTTGGAGGCAAGCGCTTGGTCGATGCTTCCCCAGTAGACGGTCATTCCGCGCTTTGGGAGGACACGTCCCTCATCGTCCTTCTCTATAGGGCGTGAAAGGGTGAGCACGGCTCCATCTGTTTCCACCTCGACCATTACGCGCGAACAGCTACGGGCTTGGGCTACGAAATTGGTGTATTCGCCACCGAGGGCATAGAACAGAAGGTGGGTGATTGTGGACTTGCCACTACTGTTCTCGCCACGGATGATGTTGACTCCATGATGAAACTGCTCATCGTAGGCTACAAGTCCGCCTTCGGTGAGAACATACAGACGATTGACAAAGAGATTAGCAGCCATCGTATTTTGATTCTAATAGTTTGGTGCGATATTTCAGTCCGTCTACTCCGTTAAGTGGTGTATTGCGGAAGGACAGCATGAGCCACGACAATACATTGGCATCTTCTGGCGGCATTTCGTCGAGCTGTGACATGACCTGCTGCATCTTATCGGCATCTGTTACTGACACCTTCTGCTGGAGCAGCATTTCGGGATCGATGAGTCCGTAGCTTGCCAGATGGCTCAAGGCTATCATCTGGTAGGGACGCAACCGCTCGAAGATGCGACGGCTGTTGGATATATAATTGTACGGGGTGAACTTGTTGGGGATGAACTTCCTGCGCGAGTCCTTCAACTGCGTCTCATCGCTCTTCAGGCTGATCTTGTTAGCAAGATATGGAAACAGCAGATAGAAGTCGTAGATGCGCAGGCGGTCTACCTCAATCGTCTCGTTGCCATCAAAACGCTTCAGGATGTAAAGCATGCGAAAGATGGTGTGAAAGGGGTCGAATGCGGGTACGTACATTGTTGTATGCGTTGATGACTGTCAGTAATCTTTCCAATTGATGTGGCATTTGCCCGTGAGATAGTAGAGCATGCCATAAATGTCGTCTTCGTTATAGCAGAGCTGGCGGTCGCATGAGCCATTGGCATTGATCTCGTCGATTATCGGCAGCACCACTTTTTCGTATACCATCTGTCGGATATCGCAAAGCGGCTGGCTTTCGATGTTAGGCAATATGTATGTGTCGAAACTATGGCATAGCTTGGCAAACAGATAACTGTCGATGAGCTGGGCTGACTCATAATACTGGAAGCGCGTAGACTTCTTGGCAAAATACATCTTCAATCGTCGTGCCTTGTCGATTGCCGACTGTGAGAAGCCTCCATCCCTGAGTTTTGCCTCCAAGCCTATTGTATGGGGCAACTTGGTGCGGTAGCGCTTGATGTCGTCAAGTTTCTTCTGTAACCGTATGTCGTTGTTGATTTCATCATTCAACCGTCGAAACCATCCTCCAAGACGGCTCTCGGATTGGGTGTAGTAATTGTTGACTTCACGGGCGTTAGGATTGTAGTTGTCTACCTTGCGTATTTTCGTATCATTAAAACTGTTGCCAGTACCAGGGTCTCCATTTACACTTAAGTTTATTTCCATGGCAAAGATATGTTTTTGTTATTGACATGTCGTAATCGGAAACTATTGCAGCAAGGCTTTTACGTGTTTGACCAGTAATCTGTCGGCAGGCTCCTTGGCAAGTTGTTGGCGCACAGAGTGCTCCTTGTCGCCTTCAAGGGCAATGGTAAGGGCGGTGGCATTAGTGTCGGAATAAAAACCAGCATTACACATTATATATATTATATTGGCAACAAGGTTGCGATTGAACAACGTGTTCTTCTGTTTGCCAGGACTAAATACAAGGCTTTCTACCTCTGGGATATCGAGTACAGAACGCCATGTGGTCTCATAGCGGTTCTTCCACTCGTTGGCAACATACTGTTTTATGCGTGACACATAAGTCATTATCTCCGACTTGAGGTGTTCGCGCTCATCGTCGGTCATATTATTGTCGGGTGAGGACATAGCCTTTGGCTTGTCACCATAATTATAGTTGATGACGGTGGTGGCGTTGGGATTGTAGTTCTGCACAGTGCCTATATGTACCTCCTGAAAGGTATTGCCTGTGCCAGGATTTCCTTTGATATTGATGTCCATGATGCTTTCTTTCTAAGTTGGTAATTATTTGATTTTCAATGTGAAAGAAAGAAGAATTTATAGAGGTGTTTTCTTACTTGCTTTCGCTTGTTTGTAGTAGTAACTTTGCATCGCAGTCAAGAAACAAATACATGTTTAACTTCTGCCGGGCGCAACGACTGCTTGCGTAAACACGAAGTCCCATACCGGCGATGGGCGTAGATATATGATAAATTATAGTGTGTACATGTTTGCCAATCCTATTGACTCAAGTAAGCCAGACAAGGCGTATGCCAAGGCGCAGGTGAAGGAGGTGATGTCGTTTCGCGACTTTGTCAGTCACATTGCGGAGCATGGCGGATACAAACGCGGTCAGGTGAAGGGTGTGTTGAGCGATATGTGTTCTTGTCTTGTGGAGCAGTTGCTGGAGGGCAAGAAGGTGATGCTTGATGAACTGGGCAACTTCTGGCTGTCGCTGAGCAGCGAGGGAGCGGAAAGCTGTGAGGCGTTTAACGCAAAGAACATCACAGGGGTGAACATAATCTTCACACCGGGCGAGGACTTCGAGAACTTGCTTTCACGTGCCACGTTTAATCCTGTGCCAAGCCGCTCGCTGCAGAACGCTGCTATCAAGGCAGAGAAGAAGGGCGAGAAGACCATCGACATTGAGGCTGTGAAAAAGAAGCCTGCTACGGATGGTGGTGACAACAGTGGCAAGCCTGCCAAGCCTTCTAATCCTTCTGGCACTCCTGGCGGTTCGGACGGCAACACCGAGAACAGCGGAGCTACTGGCAATCCCGACGGTACTGGCTCGGAGGGCGGCAACGGTAAGCTCGAATCGTAAACATTAACTGCATAGTGAATAATGAAGCTTATCTTATTAATGTACTTAAAGACTACGAGTATGAAGATTGTATGGAAGCGTGTGGCACTCTATGTGCTGCGAGTGATTGAACTGATTGTGACGGGCGCCGCTGGCGGTGCCATGACACAAATGTAAAGCGCGAAGCGCGAAGCGCAATGTTGAATTTTGAATGTTGAATGTTGAGTTATTCTCGGCTGAAGCCTGCGATTGAGAGTTGTTCAGTTGTGAGTTTTTCGCACCGCAACTTGCTCAGGTTATGGCGGGGACGCCATAACCTCCTACAGCTAGTATTGCAACTCCACATTGTATAATTCTTAATCGTAGGCGTTAGCTAAGAACAACTCCTAACTCAAAATTCAAAAATCCTAATTCACCATTGGTAATTCGTGACTAAAAGTACTTCATGCTTGCTGCGTGTGGCTGTCACGAGATTTGTCCTTGGACCCACTGACTATAAGGAAGTAATTATCGTGAATTAGCCATTAATTGATGAATTATGTATTTCAAAATTGAATAATTCATAATGCGCAAAGCGCAATAATTAGACGCTGTTTCTTGTCTGGTAATCGAAGCTTGATAACAATAACATCACCTTCAAGCAGAACCATATCATTGTTCTGCCTAATCTGATCTATTGATTTTTCTGTAAATTCACGCCGAATTTCGTTTTCTACATTGGCATAAACTTTACGTCTGACTTTTAACAAGCCAGACAAACGAGACCGAAAAGAGCTGATGGTTTTAAAACTAATCATGAGCAATATTCTTTAAGGCATTGCCCGCATCCGACAAAAGAGCTGTCCATTCTGTGTCTTTTGGAGCATTTATGCGGTAGTTCTTTATGTCGTTGTTCAATTCATAAAGGGCTACATAGTTCATCCTTAGTTTTTCAGCCTCATCAGCCACGCCACATTCTGAAGGCATTTTCTTACATGACATATAAAGTGCCCTGAGTGTTGTCAACATAGAGTCTAATTGTTTTTCAAACACTTTGTATTCACTTTCTGTAACATCATTACATTGTGAATATAAATACTCACAAAAAGTATCAAGGTCACGGTTTAAACGACGCAATTGACCAACACTATATTCTTCTGGAACCATTGCCTCCAAGCAGTGCTTATATGACCTTGTTCCCAGTCTAACAATGTTTTGTGATATGAATGCTGTCTGACACATGATAATGTTTTTTAATTAATACTTATATTGCAAATGTACGACATATTCTCGTAATCACGTTCTTTTACAACTGAATTTAATTATAATTAGTAGTATTCATTTCTTATTGAATACTGATTCAGTACTTCATGATTGCTGCGTGTGGCTGTCACGAGATTTGTCCTTGGACCCACTGACTATAAGGAAGTAATTATCGTGAATTAACCCTGAATTTAACATTGAAGTCTTTTACTCTATTCAATTTTTTGTAGAAAAGCTTTGGGGATATATCCTGTCGTGACAGCACATAATCCTTTGATACTCACATAAAGTTTATGATCTTTTTTGATGCGAACGACATAGCCTTCCGCTCCTTTCAAAGGACCTTGTATGACTCTGAACTTATCGCCTTTGGCAAACTTCGGATTATACTCATCATAAAAGTCAAGACCCTCAACACCAGAAGTTGCGACAATATTGAAGATTTTCACTTCACGTTCTGATATTTTTGAAGGCTCTTTCAAGTTCTCTGAATTTTTGCCACGATAGAGCATCACTTTATTGAGAAA
>JAIJMN010000126.1:0-7065 GCA_022735715.1 Prevotella sp. | reverse complement strand
TGTGAGCGGTAGAGAGCGAGGAATCCCTCGTCAAGTTTCTTCTGGTCGTTGGTCTTCTGGCCCTCGGCTATAAGCTGCTTAGCCTCAGCAAGATACTGAGTAGCGAGCTTGCGCTGTACGTCTACAAGACGCTCTACCAGCGGCTGATATTCCTCAAACATCTGGTCATCGCCCTTGGCTACCGGGCCTGAGATGATAAGCGGAGTACGGGCATCGTCAATAAGCACAGAGTCAACCTCATCGACGATAGCATAGTTGTGCTTGCGCTGAACGAGGTCGGCAGGCGAGATTGCCATATTATCACGCAGGTAGTCGAAACCGAACTCATTGTTTGTACCGAAAGTAATATCGGCCATATATGCCTTACGACGCTCGGGTGAATTAGGACGATGCTTGTCGATGCAGTCTACCGAAAGACCGTTGAACATGTAGAGAGGTCCCATCCACTCAGAGTCACGCTTGGCAAGGTAGTCGTTGACAGTAACGACGTGTACGCCATTGCCAGTAAGGGCGTTGAGGAATACAGGGAGTGTAGCCACAAGTGTCTTACCTTCACCTGTTGCCATCTCGGCAATCTTACCCTGATGCAGAACGATACCACCGAAAATCTGTACATCATAATGCACCATTTCCCACTTGAGGTCGTTGCCACCAGCTGTCCAATGGTTGTGATAGATGGCATTGTCGCCATCGATTGTTATAAAGTCGTTCTTTGGGTCGGCAGCAAGTTCGCGGTCGAAATCAGTAGCAGTAACGACTGTTTCCTCATTCTCGGCAAATCGACGTGCTGTATCCTTTACAATAGCAAAGGCTACAGGCATAATCTCGTCGAGTGCCTTCTCGTAGATTTCCAGAACTTCCTTCTCAAGCTTGTCGATAGCATTGAATATGCTTTCGCGCTCATCAATCGGAGTCTCCTCAATCTTTGCCTTCAACTCTGCAATCTTAGCTTTCTGCTCGTTGGCAGAGTCCTGCACATACTTCTGCAGCTGTTTTGTACGCGCACGCAGTTCATCATTGCTCAGCGCTTTTATCTCCGGATAAGCGGCCTTTACTTTCTCTACAAGGGGCTGAATCAGCTTCATGTCCTTTGACGACTTGTTGCCGAACAATGATTGTAATAATTTGTTGAAATTCATTTTATATTTTGCTTTTATTTTATGCTTGTTACGATTATTGGGTGTAAAATTACAAAAAAAAATCCGAACAGCACCAATATAGTCGCCTTTAACGACCATAAAGATGCCATTTTACCATTGCCGAAGCCTCACACAGGCTACTGCAACGGTTCAGACGAACAAGCATTCGGGGCGCGTATACGTATAGCTTTGGCTACGGTTGGAGCTATGCGGTCAACCGTGGCTTGGGTTGTGACGTGTCCTGGCTTTACTCCCGCACCATACATTATTATAGGGAATGGGATGAAAGCCGCACGCGAGAAATAGTTTTCGTGACTGTCTTCATTAAGGATCTGCCATCCTGGGGCGGTCTCTATGACGAGGTCGCCGCTGACAGAGGGATTGTACGGACTGGTAGACACGTTGCGCACGCCGGCAGTCTGTACAAGCAATTCTTTCGATCGGGTTATTACGTCAGTAAAACTGATGTGACGCTGCTCTATGAGCTTACGGTCGAGATAAATCTGATTATGGAAGCATGTTTCTACATATTTCGCCTGACCATAAACTGCGCCAAGATACATGTTCAGCAGATTGGCTGTACGATTAATGTAGAATGTGCCTGAAGGGATGTGGAATCGTTGGTAATCAACGGGCTGCTCGTCGGTATAGCCTGTACTGGTAAGCACAAACATAACCTTGTCGCTACCAACCTTGTCTTCGATACGCTTGATGAGCGAAGCAAGTGTACGGTCGAGCTTTACATAGATTATCTCCATCTCCGACTGCCATACGGTAGGGTCGGTACCCTTGGCTGAGAGTGTCACGGAGAGCATGTCGGTAATGTTGTCTCGTCCCATACCCATATCGTTGACACAAGCAACAGAAAGGTCGGCCACACCGTCATTATCGCCTGTAGCCCGCTTCTGCGAAGTGTTGTTGTAGGTTCTGACAAGAGCATGAGCACCCTTTGAGTAATAACCCGACGTAGCCCATTGTCCTGTCTTGTCATTCACCCAGAAAGCACCGTCAGCAGCATGGCCTGCCGACAATACAGCAGCATCCTTAACCGGGGCTACCGAATAGACAATGGCTGCTCCCTTGGTAGAGATTTTCAGCTCATCGGCAACTGTCGATGTAGCCATATTGTGCGGTGAAGTGCCGAATTCCTTGTCGTCGGTACAGAATACCGGACGCAAAGTATTACGGTCAAGCCACTGTGTTGCTACAATATTATTGTAATGCGGTGTCGTTCCTGTAGCTATCGACGCAATAGCCGAAGCCCTGTCTACTGGCGCAAACGGATAGCTCGCTGCCTCATACACACGACCCTGTTCGAGCAGCTTGCGGAAACCGCCATCGCCATAAAGTGGCGCGAAGTGCTCAATATAGTCTGTACGCAACTGGTCGACAGTTATATTAACGACAAGACGCGGCGCAGGCTGCAAAGTCTGCGCTTGCATATCCGCTCCTGACAATAATGTCAAAAACAATATAGTGGATAGTTTCATCTTGTTTTATTAAATGTAATTATTTTTGATATGTTTCTAATTAGCAAAGATAATGCCAAAACAAGCATTCCTTCGGCATAAGTCTGCATCAGACCTCCTATTACAAACAGGATTATACATGCAGTCCACAGATTCAACCACTTGTGTATGCGTCCCCGTCGCAAGGCTCTTACTACAGGCACCAAGGCTACAAGGTTTACAGGATTGAGCAGCAATATTTGCAGATTAAGCCTTACTGTAGGATGCTGCGAGAACACCATTGCCAGAAGTATCAGGCCACAAATGCCTGTCAGTACCATCAACAGAGCGTCGAGAACCCAATAGTTTGCCTTACTTACACGCTCTACGCAGGTTAGAACTACTACAACTAAAGCTATCAGTGACATGCACACCATTGGCGACAAGGGGAAAGCATCGGCCCCTACCCCACGTGTACGTTCTACAACCCACGATTCGCTCGAAACAAGCTTGCGTCGGCTGCCATCGTTTGCCACAATCTCAGCATTAGCAAAGTCATGGCATAAGTTCTCAGGCAGGAATTGCTGATCGCCACGATTGGTCTTAGAGTCTGCCTGTATTCCCAAAAGCAGGTCGTTGCCAAAGCGTGCCCAACGATGAGTAGTATTGTATTGATGTATCAGTTTGCGGAAAGAAAGGTTCGGATCAACCAGCCCTTTATATTCCACATTTCCGTCAATATGATTCACAATCATATCCCGAGCGCGTGTCGTACAGTTCTCGAAGAAATAGTTGTATCTGTAGACACGGTTCTCAGGCTGATAATTCTCGTCAATAGCAGCTGCTATAACCGCTTTTTCATGTGCCGTAAGATTGAGTTTCTGCTGACGTACCCCACACCCAGTAGGCGCATAATGCGAGATAAAGTCGTCGAAATATTCAATACCCATCTCGTAATCGGTCAGTCCGAACACAAATCTGAGCACAAAGAACGGCTTGCCGAAGGAGAACATACCATAATTGATGGCAAGATCCTCTCCACGCGTTATATTCCTGTACCTTATAGCGGTATGTCCATACAGACTATACACATTAGGACGCGGACCGCATGTGAGCAGACTTATCTCTATTGAGTCAGGCTCGTAGGTCGCGTTCAAATCGTTTGCATACGCATGGCCGGCATGCGCAAGAAACATGAAAATAGCCAATACAGCTATTGTTAAATGTCTTTTAAAGCGTTTCACGATGCAAAAATAACTTATATTTCTCACACTTCGTGCCATTATTTCGTTTTTTTTCGATAAATTTGCAGCCAATTATTCATAAACAGAATAAAAGCGCCTGCAAGTCCTATTATATATAAGGTGTAACGGCAGGAGCCAAATTGATCTATAAAAAATTAAGATATTCAGAATGATGAAACAAATACTCATGACTGTTTCCATGTTGACATTGTCCATGGCTGCATCTGCACAGAGCGGTACAAACTCTCCTTACAGCCAGTATGGCTTGGGTACATTGGGCGAACAGGCAAGCGGATTTAATCGCGGTATGAACGGATTAGGTCTTGGATTTCATGAACACAACCAGATAAACACACTCAACCCCGCATCGTACGCCTCTATCGACTCCCTGTCGTTCATCTTCGATGCAGGTGTTTCTGGACAGATTACCAACTATAAGGAAGGCGGAAGAAAGATAAATGCCAAGAATGCCAACTTCGAATATGTAGTGGCAGGATTCCGCTTGGCAAAGCATCTTGGACTTAGCTTCGGTATTCTTCCTTTCTCCAACATAGGATACAATTACTACAATACCGATAAGGTAGGCAATTCTTCAAGCGAGACAACCACTACATCGTATGTCAACACATACAATGGCAGCGGTGGTCTGCATCAGGCTTATCTCGGTATGGGCTGGATGCCCGTAAAGGGACTGGCATTTGGCTTCAATGCCTCATATCTTTGGGGCAGCTACACACGCTCTATCGTCAATTCTTATACCGACAGCTATGTCAACACTCTTTCGCGCTACTATACAGCCACAGTCAACAGCTATAAGCTCGACTTCGGCGTACAGTACACCCAGAAGATTTCAAAGAAGGACGAGCTGACTATCGGTCTTACCTACGGTCTTGGCCATAAGTTGGGTGCCGACCCCAAGTGTCAGGTTATCTCAAACAATGCACAGACTGGTGTAGCCGATACAGCCACCTATAGCAACAACGCCAAGAACAGCCTCGAGCTGCCTACCACATATAGCGCAGGCATCATGTGGAACCATGCAGGCAGCTGGAAAATCGGAGCCGACTATCAGTTGCAGAAATGGTCGAAGACAGTTTATCCGCAACTGGTCAACCAAAACGGAACAACCGACTATGTTACAACCAAGGGTATGTTTGCCGACCGTCATAAGTTCACACTTGGAGGCGAGTATTGCCCGCAAGAGAACAGTCGCAAGTTCCTCAAGCGCATACACTACCGCCTTGGAGCGTCATACGCCACAAACTATCTGAAGATAAACGGCGTAGACGGTCCGAAGGAATACAGCGTAAGCGCAGGCTTCGGAATACCCGTTGTCAATGGCTACAACAACCGTTCGCTGCTTAACATATCGGCACAATGGGTACGCCAGGACAGCAAGACCATGATTACAGAAAACTCTTTCCGCATCAACATCGGACTGACGTTCAACGAGCGTTGGTTTGCTAAGTGGAAGATGGAATAATAGAACAAAAAGTCATATTGCGATAAAACTCGGATGAAATACAGCAAAATCATAATATTGGCACTTGTCATATCAGCCTTTTTAGGAGCATGTCAGGAGCAGAAAGAGCATACAGCAGCTGCTGTACGCGACCGTGACTCCGTGTCGATGATGATTAGCTATGGTGTCAACACACTCATATCCGACTCAGGCGTAATAAAATACCGCATTGTGACCGAACGGTGGGAAGTTAACACCGTACGCAACCCGTCGCGCTGGATATTCGAGAAGGGACTTTTCTTTGAGCAATTCGACGAGAAGTTTCATGTCCAGTCGTACATCCAGTGCGACACAGCTTACTATTACGACCAGAAACGTCTGTGGGAGCTGCGCAGCCGTGTAAGCGTACTCACCAAAGACGGTGTAAGATTTACAAGCCAACAACTATTCTGGGACGAGAGCAAACACGAGCTGTACTCCAACGTATACTCTAAACTCGTAACACCCGAACGAACCCTCGAAGGCGCTTACTTCAGAAGCGACGAACGCATGACCAAGTATTTTGTGTCAAATAGCCGTGGTTCGTTCGAGAAGACAGACATTGCAGGCAGTGGCGACACTATAGCAACTGCACCTGATACAGTCAAGGCTAACATCCGACCGCAGGCTAAGCCTATACGCCGCATGCAGCCTACCAAATAAAAATTATATAAAAACACAGTGGAAACAGACATTCCTTTATTAATAAGTATAGCGGTGACAATGGTGTTGTCAGCGTTTTTCTCGGGCATGGAGATAGCATTCGTGTCAAGCAATCGTATGCTTGCCGAAATGGATCGCCAAGGCAACCATCTCACCAAAAAACTAATATCAAAATTCTACAGCCATCCCAACGGTTTTGTCAGCACAATGCTCGTAGGCAACAACATTGTGCTCGTTGTGTATGGCATCCTGTTTGCGAGCCTGTTTGACAACACTCTGTTCAAGGGGCTTGACGACGGAGCAAGAGTGACTGCTGACACAATTCTGTCTACTCTTGTAATCTTGTTCACCGGCGAATTCTTGCCGAAAATCCTCTTCAAGAACAATGCCAACCGACTGTTGGCAGTATTTGCTCTGCCAGCTTACTGCTTCTATGTACTGTTGTGGCCTATAAGCAAGTTTGCAACGTTCCTCTCCAAGATACTTCTGCGACTGGCAGGAATCCATATGGAGACCGAGAGCGACGACGAGGGTTTCTCGAAGGTCGACCTCGACTATCTGGTACAATCAAGCATTGAAAATGCACAGAACGAAGACGAAATAAACGACGAAGTCAAGATATTCCAGAATGCACTCGACTTCTCCGACTGCAAAGTACGCGACTGCATGGTGCCACGTACTGAAATAAATGCTGTAGATGTGAACGACTGCTCTACCGAGAAACTTATGCAGAAGTTCATAGAAAGCGGCAATTCCAAAATAATTGTCTACGAGGACGATATCGACCATATAGTAGGCTACATACACAGTTCGGAGATGTTCCACAACCGCGACAGATGGCGCGAATGCGTTTGCAACATGCCATTTGTGCCTGAAACGATGGCGGCACAGAAGCTTATGCATATATTCTTGCAGCAGAAAAAGAGTCTTGGCGTGGTTGTCGACGAATTCGGAGGCACAAGTGGCATCGTGTCGCTTGAGGACATAGTAGAGGAGATATTCGGCGACATTGAGGATGAGCACGACAACGACAAGTATATTGCCAAGCAGATTGGCGACCATGAATACAT
>JAIJMN010000422.1:0-1005 GCA_022735715.1 Prevotella sp. | reverse complement strand
TGCGCTTGGGTCAAGGTATTTGTACGCCTTATTTTAATTATAATGATGTTTAGTTACCTTTTGCGGAGATATTCATTTTTGTTTTATAGAGGAAAGTTAGTATAAAACAATTAGAATAAAGATAAATTCCTCGTGTTTAATACTAACTTTGCACCAAAATACTGATGTTAGAGGCTACAGACAAAATCCTTTACCTTTGCTTGGTATTCTTTCTTGGTCATACCTCCAGTCTCTATCATTGAGTCAAGTACATCGCCAAGCTCATCAAAAGCAATATCATGATGATATTCTTTTGTTGTTCCATCCTTTTTTCCATAGATACGGTAGTAATCAGAGCCTTCATCCAAAGCAATATATACCTTGCCCTGAAATTGGAAGCTATTCACCTGCATGACAAGTGCCGCCATAGTGAAGTCTTCGCCATTGACATTCTAGACAATTTGGGTAGCATACATCTTTGAGATGCCCCAACTATTGATAACGTCTATCGAGGTTGTGTGAAGCAATTGGGAGAAGATGGTGTTCACAACGCTTCTTACATGTTCTCTGTCTAATGTTTTCATTCGTATCCGTGATGCCACTTGTTTGATATTGCGGACACTTTTTCTTTTATGATGGCTATGAAAAAGGAAATGGCAATATAGGTTATTGCATTTATTACATCTTATATATTCTGTGGCACAGGAGAAATGATGTAGATTCAATTATAATAGCAATACTCTGTTAATTCTAATGTAATCGTTTGAAAATGAGAGAGTTAATTAACGTAATATAACTAATAAAATTTGGTTAAGTAGCTGATTATCAGTAACTTTATAGTGTACTAAGCTTAAAGTAACATGACATCAGAACCACTCAACCAATATACGGAAATCTGCAAAGATGCTATCAAAAGTTCATCTGCAAAGTTAAGCAAAACTTTCGAGAATCTACTCTCGGAATTACTTTTATTGTACATGACGATACAAAGAAAGATAAATTTCACTCAAATGGAGCGCTACGGCG
>JAIJMN010000125.1:0-7083 GCA_022735715.1 Prevotella sp. | reverse complement strand
GGCAGTCAATTGACTGCCCTAAACCAACACAAAAACTAAACTAGACTTAACTAAGCTAATCTAAGGCTCTCACGAGTCCCAAATTATCATGTGCAAAGATAGTGATAATCCTTGAAATATTCCCCCCCCCATTTTGAAAAAATAGCTAAGAAGTGTTATTGCTATCTTAATCTATGTTAATGCTATGCTACAATATTATTATTGAGCATAATATAGTCCAAGATGGTCATTGCAGTCATGGCTTCAACCACAGGTACTGCACGAGGCAGAACGCACGGATCGTGTCGTCCGCGCGCACGGAGTGTTGTATTGTTGCCGTCCTTGTCTACGGTAGGTTGCTCTTGAAGAATGGTTGCTACGGGTTTGAAAGCCACACGGAAGTAGATGTCTTCGCCGTTGCTTATTCCTCCTTGAATGCCTCCGCTATGGTTGGATGTTGTGTGTATTTTGCCGTTGTCGGATGTGAAGATGTCGTTCTGCTGGCTTCCTCTTGACGTGACACAGTTGAAGCCTTCGCCTATTTCAAACCCCTTGGCGGCATTTATGCCGAGCATTGCTGCTCCGAGCGCGGCGTGCAGCTTGCCGAATTCCGGTTCGCCAACGCCCACTGGACACCCTTTCACTACGCATGTAATGATTCCTCCTATTGTGTCGCCCTCCGCTTTCACCTCGCTTATGAGGTGTTCCATCTTGGTGGCAGCCTCGGCATCAGGACATCTTACTATGTTGCTTTCGACAGACGAGAGGTCGTACTTGCTATAGTCGCGGTCGAGAGCTATGTCGCCTACCTGCGATGTGTAGGCAGTTATGCTGATGCCCATTTTGCGCAATACGAGCTTTGCCAATGCTCCTCCCACGCATCGGCTTATTGTGATGCGTGCCGAAGAGCGTCCGCCGCCCCTATGGTCGCGTATGCCATACTTGCTTGTGTATGTGAAGTCGGCATGTGAAGGGCGGAATACCGAGCGCATATTGTCGTAGTCGTTGGAGTGCTGGTTGGTATTGCGCACGACAAACCCAATAGGGCATCCGGTCGACCTGCCTTCAAACACTCCGCTGAGAAACTCCACCTGGTCGGGTTCGTTGCGTGCTGTGGTTATCTTGCTCTGTCCGGGACGTCGGCGGTTGAGTTCGCTCTGTATGAACTCCATGTCGATGTCCACTCCTGCAGGCATTCCATCCACTACGCCTCCTATGGCAGGTCCGTGGCTCTCGCCGAACGTTGTCAGCGTGAAAAGGTTTCCAAATGTATTTCGCATAATTAGATTATTTAAAAGTTTCGCAAGCATGGCTGTTTGGATTCCGTGCTTGCGAAAGTTCTGTTATGTATATTAGTGGCAGTGGCCGCAGCATCCACCCTCTTTCGAGTGCTTTTCGTCGTGGTGTCCGCATCCGCCTTCGTTCTCGCATCCGCCGCAATGTCCGCTGCATCCGCCACCGTTCATGTGGTTGAGCAGAGTCTGTATCTCGTCGTTTGTAGCTTCGCGGTTCTCAATAACGTAGCCCTTGAAGTTGAGTTTGTTGCCAGCGAGCGGGTGGTTGAGGTCAACCTTAACCTTGTCAGCACCGATTTCAAGAACCTTTGCTATAAAGAAGTTGCCGTCCTCGTTCTTGAGAGGAATTTGTGCTCCCTTGAATATGTTCTTGCTGTCGAAGTGTCCGTCAACGGTGAACATCTCCTTGTTGAGTTCGATAACACGCTTCGGGTCATATTCGCCGAACGACTTGTCCTTGTCGAGTTCGAAGTCAAACTTCTCGCCGCGTCCCAGATCCTTCAGTATGTCCTCGAAAGCATCCAGAGCTGTGCCGAATCCTGTAATGAATACGAAAGGCTGTTCCTGAGTTGTTTCCTCTACGAGGTTGCGTTCGCCGTTCTCGTTAATCGTGAAAAGCTGATAGTGTGCAGCAATAAGTTTGTTTGTCTCTTTTTCCATTTTTGATATTGTTATTTATTTTTATGTTCTTTCCTTCTGTTTGCGTATCTTTAAAGTGAAGATAGGGCAATGATTGTGCAAAGGTACGACATTTTTATTTGATAAATTTCCTTTGTTTCTGATTTTTATATACTTTTGCAGTATATAATAACAACAAAAATGTTTCTAGAGTTATGAAAAAAGTAAAATTTGTATTGATGGCCCTTGTGACCGCCATCGTTGTTTCGTGTGGCACAACACGTACTGTGCCAATTACTGGCCGCAAGCAGAACATCCTTGTTTCGGACGAGCAGGTTATTTCGCTCAGCAATCAGGAGTATTCCGACTATATGAAGTCAGCCAAGCTCTCTACCAATGCTGCCAATACGGCAATGGTGAAGCGTGTGGGGCAGAAACTTGCCACAGCCGTTGAGGCTTACCTCAACAATCACGGACTGGCAGCTGAGACAAAGCAATACAGCTGGGAGTTTAATCTTGTTCAGGACAAGAGTGCCAATGCCTTCTGTATGCCTGGTGGCAAGATTGTAGTGTATGAGGGTTTGCTTCCTTACACCCAGAATGAGGCTTCGCTTGCCATTGTTCTCGGACATGAGATTGCCCATGCCGTAGCGAAGCATTCTGCCGAGCAAATGAGCAAACAGATAAAGAACCAGTATGGCACACAGATTCTCGGTTCGGTGCTCAATGCTGCCGGTGTCAGTTCATCGACCACACAGTTGGCTCAGATCATCGCTCAGAAGGGCTTGCAGTTCAGAAGCCTGAAGTATTCGCGCGACAATGAGACTGAGGCCGACCGCATGGGACTTATCTTTGCTGCAATGGCTGGCTACGACCCGAACGTGGCAGTTAGTTTTTGGCAGCGCATGTCGCAGGGCAACAATAGCAATCAGAGCGATATGTTCAGCGACCACCCGTCAGATGCCAAGCGTATTGCTGCAATCAAACAGGAACTGCCAGAGGCTCTAACTTACTACAATCCGCCTAAGACAACAGTAAAGAAGACAACAACTACAAAGAAGAAAACTGTACGAAAAACCACAGCGAGAAGGAAATAATCTGATTTCAGCTTCGTTTAATCCAATTTTTTGCAGTAACTTTGCATCTTAATGGAAACAGTGCCTCGGTTCTGTCGCTGCTGTGCTTGTGCGCAGGAGAGGAAAGTCCGGGCAGCATAGGGAACCTCACTTCCGAAAATAGAAGCTGTCGGCGACGGCAGGTGTCGGTAGAAGAAAACAACCGCCATGCCTTGTGTGTGGTAAGGGTGAGAAGGCGTGTGTAAGAGACCACCAGCCGATGGGCGATCATCGGGCTGTACCATCTGGGGGCTGCAAGTTCATGTATACCATCGTTTGAGGGCTTCCCGTCCGATTTCCTTTCGAGGATACGGTGGAGGGTAGAATGCTAGAGACGCAGGGTGACTTGCGTAGTAGATAAATGGCAGAAGGCTCGTACGTCAGTAATGGTGTGTGAGAAACAGAACCCGGCTTACAGAGGCACTGTTTCCTTTTCTTTTTCTCTATATTGGTAGAGTCTGTTCTTTGTCAATATAGTACTCCCTCCTTAGAGTTATCCCTTTTTATTAGATTTCTCTCTCTGCCGAGAAAGTTTTTACAGCCTGCCGAGAAAGTTTTTGCTGCCTGCCGATGGCGCAAAACTACAGATTTGTCGGGAAGTAGGGTAGTTGGTCATTTAGTCATTTTGTCAAAATCGTAAAAAGTTACAGTCCATCTATAAATATGTTATTACTATAGACGAAACACAAAAAATGAAAATGACTAAATGACCAAATGACTAAGCTGAATGTTGTATTTGAAAAGCCAGTCTTTCGTCGCCGTTGGCTACGTGGATAATTCCGCAGTACTTGAATCCGTGCTTCTTGAGCAGAAGCTGCATTATGGTGTTGTCGCGGAAAGTGTCGATGCGTATGTTGCTACAGATACCGAGGCTGTAGTTGAGCGCAGCTGCGAATGTGCCGTGAGTGTTTGGCAGACTCGTTATGCGGTGTATTACATAATAAGGTAGGTCGTTGAGCCATGCTCCGTTGCTAATTTCAGAATATGTAGGGTCTGGACCCGGCTTTAGGGCGAACGAACCTACAGGCTTGCCGTCCGAGAGAATTATGTAGCATGTGCCGGTAGTGATGTCGTCCATGATGACGCTTTCGCCTGGATAGCCGTCCTTCCATTGTCCGGTGTTGCCGTTATTGTGCATTATCTTGATTGCCGACTCTACAAGCCTCATTATGACTGGCAGGTCAGCTGTGGTGGCAGGGCGTACTGTGAGTTGTGGTTGGATTGTCATGTTGTTTGTATTATTATTGTCGAACTGTTGTTCGGTTATTTTAGCTTTATTATGTCTTTCCATCGCGTTGTGGGGCAGAGGCTTTTGTGCTCGTGCCTGATGGCATCAGCAAACTTGTATCCTTTGGGGTATTGCTGCGACGAGAGCAGTACGGTCTCAGTTCCGTCCACCTTGTTTATCTTGTCTATTGTGTTGTCGAGCTGCGTCATACGGTTGTGGCGTATAGAATCGAATGTGAACAGATCGGGTTGTATTGCCGTGTTGGGTACTACGCCGATGAGCACTACTCCGGCACGCTTGTAACAGATGTCGGGACGATAGATGTTGCGTAGGCATGCTGTAGCAGCCTTAACGATATCTATGGTCGATGACGATGGGGTGGGGAGGTTCAGCTCGGTCATGTTGGAGTATTGCTGCAGTTCTGACCGAAAGTGGTTGGAGTCAATAAATACGCCAACGATATTTGTGGCAGACTGCTGTTTGCGCAGCTTCTCGGCACACCGTGCAGCGAAGTTGGCTACATGTGTACGAAGCGTTTCGAAGTCGCGTACCATACCGTCAAAGCTTCGGCTTGTACAGATGCTCTTCTTGTATGCTGGCAGGTCGTCAGGTATGCAGTCGGTGCCGTTGAGCTCAGCCCATGTGCGCTCTATTATTATGGTGCGTAACGTGGAGTGTACCCAAGTGGCAGAATGGCTGGCAAAGCCGTAAGCCGTGTTTATGCCCATGCTGCTGAGCCGTGCAGCGTATCGTCGGCCTATGCCCCACACCTCGTTGATGGGGTAGAGGCGTAAGGCCTTTATGCGACGTTCGTCGGTGTCGATGATGCAGCAATGGTTGTAGCCTGGGTGTTTCTTGGCGAAGTGCGATGCCATCTTGGCAAGGGTTTTCGTTGGTGCTATGCCTATGCTTACTGGCATTCCTATCGATTGTAGAACACGGTCGTGTAGCTGTGTGCCCCATTGCTTGAGCTGTTTGGGGGTGAATCCGTCGAGAATGGCAAATGCCTCGTCAATGGAGTAGCGGAAGCATATGGGAGCCATGTCGCGTATTATGGTCATTACTCGTCCGGTCATTTCACCGTACAACTCATAGTTGGATGATAAAGCCTCAATCTTTACTCCTGGCAACATCTGGCGCAACTGGTAGAATGGTGTGCCTGCCTTGATGCCCAATAGCTTGGCTTCCTTGCTACGTGCCACAACGCAGCCGTCGTTGTTGGAGAGTACTACGACAGGCTTGCCCTCCAGGTCTGGACGGAAGACACGTTCGCAACTGACGTAGCAATTGTCACAATCGCATATGGCATACCATTTCATGTGTCGGGAGTTGTAATAATTGATGGAGTATAATAATAAGGTTGAGGTCAGCGCCGCCATTGTTTGATGGTCCACACCACTACGCCCCATACGCGGAAATTGTCATCAGCATCAATGCGGATAGGAGAGTAGGCAGGGTTGGCGGGTCGCAACTCTATGTATCCTTGGTCCATATGGCTAAGGTCGAGATATTTAATGGTGAACTCGCCATTGACGAAAGCCACTATTATGTCGCCGTTGGCAGGTTCAAGCGAGCGGTCGATAACGGCAATATCGCCGTCGCTGATGCCGGCTTCAATCATTGAGTCGCCCGAAACGCGTCCGTAGAACGTTGCTTCTGGATTCTTTATGAGGTCGCGGTTGAAGTCAAGACTATCGTGTAGATAGTCATCGGCAGGGCTCGGAAATCCAGCCTTTATGGTAGGGGCAAGTGCCAGCGAAAGTTTGCAGGCAAAATCGCCCTTCAGAAGTTTCAATTTTTCCATTTAATATTTCGGTAGCCGATGCAGGAGTAATTATCCATAAACGTTAGGCTGTAAATAGCCGTTAATTCACCGTGATGTGAAAGCATCCTTGCTTCACTTCGTACTTTACAAGGCATCGTTTCTGCTGACGCATGTCGTTGAGCACCTCGCTCAGTACCCACTTCAGTGAATCGTTGCGTACCTGTCGGCGGCGCGGTCCTTGCGGGTCTTCAACGGTCTTATATCGGTTGTAGCAGACGTCGAACGTTGTGCCGTACAGGTGGCATGAGTTCTCTGTGGCGTTGGAGTTGTGTTGGCGTAGCTTTGCTACATCAGCCTTGCTGCGTAGCACAGATGTGACTATAATCTTGTGAAGCGGGATCTGCTTGGTCTGCAAGCTGTCGAAGAAAGCCTTGCCAATGTCTTGAAGCAATTCGGAAGCTGAAGGCACCAGATAAGGGATGCTGTTGTTGAGTCGGTCAACATGAAAGAAGGGGTTGTTGCCCACATATACAAGTTCCGACTTGCGGCGTTCGGCATCCTTACGGTCGAGCACAGCCTTCACGCCATGGCGTTGGGCAGCTGCAAGCTGTACATCGTTCTGGTCGGGGAAAGTGTTGCCGAAATGCGGAACGCTGTAAATACGGTTTTTCACCTGAGTTCCGTCTGCGTTAAAGAACAGCGACGGACGTCCTATAGGCTTTACTTCTGCAACAGTAGCTGTAGCCAATTCCTCCATTCCGTCTGATTCAATCGAATCGGCAGTTGCATTAGTGCTGACCGAGTCTGCCGATGCTAATGAAGTGCCATTGCCGCAAGCGCGGTCAATGGACGCACATCTGAAAATTGCAAGCAATACAACCGTAATGCCGAATATCTGAGTATAATTCTTCTTCGTTATTTTCATCATAGTAAGTGCAAAGTTACACAAGAATGCAAATACTGCCAAAACAGAGGTAATTTATTTTTGGAAATATCTGAGTTTTTTTTTTGAATTTGTACAAAAAAACGTACCTTTGCATCTAAAATAACATATTATAAATTTTGATAGAGAAACATATCATA
>JAIJMN010000421.1:0-1008 GCA_022735715.1 Prevotella sp. | reverse complement strand
CTGGAAGTCGAAGCCCATATCGAAGCGTGCATAGAGCGACAGACCCTTCCATGTCAATGTGGTGTTGAAACCACCTGTCCACTTCGGAGTAAGGTTACCAAGCACCTTGCGGTCCTTTGCCTCTACCCAGTTGTCACCATTGCGGTCCTCATAGATAAAGTCACCAGGCATAATCTGTACAAGGTTGGTGTAGCCCATTGCCAACAGACGCTGACGACCTTCCTCATTGGCGTATACAGCAGCACCATTAGATGTACCTGTGTCAATATAATTACCAAGAGCATCGATATCAGCCTGCGAACGTGCCATCTTAACCACGCCGTAACCTACGAAGTTGCCCGGAGTCTGACCTTCCTGATAGCCGCCTACATAGTGAGTCTCGTCGCCATTGCCTGTGTAAACCTCATAACCTCCCTGACGGTTGTTTGTCAATCCGTTCTCTGGCAACTTCACGATAGTGTTTTTGTTGTAGGTGATGTTGGCGTTCAATGTCCACTGGAAATCGCGTGTGCGCAGCAGAGTGCCCTGCAAGTCAAGCTCGATACCAGCATTGCGATACTGTCCGTTGTTGTATGTAACGGTAGAGAAGCCTGTTGTTCTTGGCAATGACAGAGAAGAATACTTGTCCATTGTCAGACGGTTGTAGTAAGTCAAGCCGAGGTTGAAACGGTTGTTGAGGAAACCGAGGTCAAGACCAACTTCAGCTGTACGTGTCTTCTCCCACTTCAGGTTCGGGTTAGGCAGTGTGCTGATTCTGTAGCCATACACACCATCATACTTGTAGGCACTGTATTCTCCCTGCAGGGTGTAGTAGCCAAGGTAGTTGCTGTTGATAGTGGCATTCAAACCGTATGATGCACGCAACTTAGCATAGTTGATGGTGTTCTCCAAGCCAAGCTTGTTCCAGAAGTTCTCCTTGCTGAATACCCAACCTGCTGATACACCGGGGAACGTACCCCACTTGTTGTTGACCAGTCGTGAGTAACCGTCGGCACGGAATGTAGCAGC
>JAIJMN010000124.1:0-7114 GCA_022735715.1 Prevotella sp. | reverse complement strand
GGCGACCCGGGCGACGGCACCGACTTCATCACAGTGGTCGACCTGCCCATCGAAGACCAGGGAGCCGTGCCGACATACGACATGTTCGACAATCCCACCACCAATATGCAGCACACGGTGCAGCACACGGCACAGCCCTACATGCAGCAGCAACAGCCCATGCAGCCCGAGGAACCGCTGTACGACTTCACCGACCTCGTAAAGGCAAACGGAGTGCTTGAAGTGATGCCCGACGGATACGGATTCCTCCGCTCAAGCGACTACAACTACCTCTCTTCGCCCGACGACATATACGTGTCGACACAGCAGGTGAAGAGCTACGGACTCAAGACCGGCGACGTAGTAGACTGTCACGTGCGCCCGCCACACGACGGCGAGAAATACTTCCCGCTCACAAGCATCGATATGATCAACGGACGCAACCCCAACGAAATACGCGACCGTGTGGCTTTCGAACACCTCACGCCGCTCTTCCCCGACGAGAAGTTCAACCTCTGCGGCGACCGTGCCACAACCAATCTCAGCACACGCATCGTCGACCTCTTCTCGCCCATAGGCAAGGGACAGCGCGCACTTATTGTGGCACAGCCCAAGACAGGTAAGACAATCCTCATGAAGGACATTGCCAACGCCATAGCTGCCAACCACCCCGAAGCCTACCTCATGATGCTGCTCATCGACGAGCGCCCTGAGGAGGTTACCGACATGGCACGTACAGTCAACGCCGAAGTGATAGCATCTACATTCGACGAGCCTGCCGAACGCCACGTCAAGATAGCCGGAATAGTGCTCGAGAAAGCCAAGAGAATGGTGGAGTGCGGACACGACGTAGTGATATTCCTCGACTCGATAACACGTCTGGCACGCGCATACAACACCGTGTCGCCAGCGTCGGGCAAGGTGCTCACAGGTGGTGTCGACGCCAACGCCCTGCAGAAGCCCAAGCGATTCTTCGGAGCAGCACGCAACATCGAAAACGGAGGCTCGCTCACCATCGTGGCAACAGCCCTCATCGATACAGGCTCGAAGATGGACGAGGTGATATTCGAGGAGTTCAAGGGAACCGGCAACATGGAGTTGCAGCTCGACCGCTCGCTCTCAAACAAGCGCATCTTCCCGGCTGTCAACCTCGTGGCTTCAAGTACGCGTCGTGACGACCTACTGCAGGACAAGACCACGCTCGACCGTATGTGGATTCTGCGCAAGTACATTTCGGACATGAACCCCATCGAGGCGATGAACACCATACACGACCGTATGCACCGCACGCGCGACAACGAGGAGTTCCTGTTATCCATGAACGACTAATATGGAAAAATTCATAGAAGTAAAAGGAGCGCGGGTCAACAATCTGAAGGACATCAGCCTGAAGATACCGCGCGACAAACTTATTGTTATAACCGGAATCTCTGGTTCCGGCAAATCATCGCTGGCTTTCGACACATTGTATGCCGAAGGCCAGCGACGTTATGTAGAGTCGCTTTCTTCGTACGCCAGGCAGTATCTTGGCAGAATGAGCAAACCCGAATGCGACTATATCAAGGGTCTGCCACCGGCAATTGCCGTAGAACAGAAGGTAATATCGCGAAATCCGCGAAGCACAGTGGGCACTTCCACCGAAATATACGAATATCTCCGTCTGCTCTTTGCACGTATCGGCCACACCTACTCGCCCGTAAGCGGCAAGGAGGTGAAGACGCACACCGTCGACGACGTGCTGGAGTGTACACGACAATACTCCGAGGGAACGAAGTTTGCCGTCCTGGCACCCCTCAATGTGGTGCAGGGACGCACGCTGCACGAACAGCTCACAGCCGAATTGCAGCAGGGCTACTCGCGCATCTGGTACAAGGGCGAATTCGTACGCATCGACGACTTCATAGCCGAAGACAAGGAGAATGTGAGTGCCGACCAGCTTTATGTATTGATTGACCGAATGAGCGTAAGCTCTTCTGAATCAAACGTTTCGCGACTGACTGAATCGGTTGAAACTGCCTTTTACGAAGGCAACGGCACCTGCCGCCTCGTGTTCCCTCCATCCAATATCTGCTACGATTTCTCCACCTCGTTTGAGGAGGACGGCATCACGTTTGAGAAGCCTACCGACAGCATGTTCGCATTCAACTCGCCCGCAGGAGCGTGTCCCGAGTGCGAGGGATTCGGCAAGGTGATAGGCATCGACGAGAAGCTGGTTGTGCCCAATACGTCGCTGAGCGTGTACGACGGATGCGTGCAATGCTGGCACGGCGAGAAGCTGGGAACATGGAAGGCCGAATTCTGCCGCAGGGCAGCAGCCGACAAATTCCCCATATTCGAGCCTTACTTCAACCTGACAAGAGCGCAGAAGGACATGCTGTGGCACGGACTGCCGTCCGACCGCAACCGCGACGTACGCGACCGTGTGTGCATTGACTCGTTCTTCCAGATGGTCAAGGAGAACCAATACAAGATACAATACCGCGTGCTGCAAAGCCGCTATCGTGGCAAGACAATCTGCCCCGCATGCCATGGCACCCGACTCAAGAAGGAGGCAACATGGGTGAAGATAGGCGGCATGAGCATAACCGAACTGGTAGAAATGTCTGTGGTGAACCTGAAGGCGTGGTTCGGAAACCTACAGCTCAGCGAGCACGAGGCTAAGATAGCAAAGCGACTGCTCACGGAGATAAACAACCGTCTGCAGTTTCTGCTCGACGTAGGACTGGGCTACCTCACGCTCAACCGCCCCTCCGACTCGCTTAGCGGCGGCGAGAGCCAGCGCATCAATCTCACCACCAATCTCGGAAGCTCGCTCGTAGGCTCGGTCTACATACTCGACGAGCCGAGCATCGGACTGCACAGCCGCGACACCGACAGGCTGATACACGTGCTGCGCGAGCTGCAACAGCTTCACAACACGGTGATAGTAGTGGAGCACGATGAGGACATAATGCGTGCTGCCGACTATATAATAGACGTAGGGCCTGACGCAGGCCGACTCGGTGGCGAGATAGTGTTTGAAGGAACGCTCAACGACATCCTGCACGCCGACCCGGACAAGACGCGCAGCCACACCGTGCGCTACCTCTCGGGAGCCGACAAGATACCTGTGCCGCAGTCAAGACGCCAGTGGAACCATGCCATCAAGATACTGGGAGCGCGAATGAACAATCTGCGCGGAATAGACGCCACCCTGCCGCTCAACGTGCTGACCGTGGTGACAGGAGTGAGCGGCTCGGGCAAGTCGTCGCTCATCAAGGGCATTTTGTATCCTGCCCTGAAGCGTCACCTCAACGAGGCTGCTGACGCTCCGGGCGAATACTCGTCGCTCGAGGGCGACTGGCAGATGGTGAAGCACGTGGAATTTGTCGACCAGAACCCTATAGGCAAGAGCACACGTTCCAATCCTGCCACTTACATCAAGGCTTATGACGCCATACGCCAGCTCTTCGCAAGCCAGCCCCTGGCAAAGCAGGAGGGATATACGGCACAGTACTTCTCGTTCAACGCCGAGGGCGGACGCTGTGAGGAGTGCAAGGGTGCTGGAGTGATAACGGTAGAGATGCAGTTCATGGCAGATCTCGTGCTGGAATGTGACGCCTGCCACGGCCGACGCTTCAAGAAGGAAATACTCGACGTGCGATTCCACGACAAGAACATCTACGACGTTCTGAACATGACTGTACGTGAAGCCATCGAGTTCTTTGAGAAGTATGGCGAAAAGCAGATTGCCGACAAGTTGCGCCCGCTTGATGCCGTAGGACTGGGATACATCAAGCTGGGACAAAGCTCGTCAACCCTCTCGGGAGGTGAGAACCAGCGCGTCAAGCTTGCCTACTTCATCGGACAGGAACGTCAGGACCCCACGCTCTTCATATTCGACGAGCCTACGACAGGTCTGCACTTCCACGACATCCATCGACTGCTCAAGGCGTTCAATACGCTCATAGAGAAAGGACACTCTATAATCGTTATCGAGCATAATATGGACGTTATAAAATGTGGCGACTATGTGATTGACCTCGGTCCCGACGGAGGTAACAAGGGCGGCAATATCGTCTGCTGCGGCACTCCCGAAGAAGTGGCAAGATGCCGTGAGAGTGCTACAGGACGTTATCTGAGCGAGAAGCTGAGGGCGGATTAGCGGAGTAAAATCAATACCACTACGCTAAAAGAATGATATAATCTATAAAGAATAGAGCATTACTTTTAAAAGTGGGCTCAGTAAAGAACAACATAGCTGATTTCTTATGGAGATTGACTATGTTGTTCTTTTTTTTAAGTCAGGCTGAAGATGCCTGTGGGCAGCGTGCGGCGTAGAGCTTCTACCTTCACGTCTTCGCCCACACGTATTCCTGCATCCTCGAGCGTGCGGCAGACGGTGGCGAGAGCCAGCTCAGGCTTGTTGTTCTCCTGACTGAGGTGGCACAGCCATATGTGCTTGAGGCGGTTGGTAAGGTTCGCAGCCAGGGCCTGTGCACATTGCACGTTGCTCAGGTGGCCATGTCCGTTCCTGATGCGGTCTTTGAGATAGCGTGGATAGGGACCAGTCTCGAGCATCTGCGGGTCGTAGTTGGCCTCTATTACCAGGTAGTCGGCACGGCTTATGAGCTGCTTCATCTCGTCGGTAATGGCGCCTACATCCGTGAGCAGACAGAATACAATACCGTCAGCCTCAATCAGATAACCCACATTGTCGGAGCTGTCGTGAGGCACGTCAAAGGGAGTGATATGGAAGTCGCCCACGTCGAAACTCTCTCCCTTCACAACCTTCATACGGTTGGATTGGGCGAGCTTGCAGCGCATGCAGTAGTTGCGGTCCATGCCGGCATGAACCGTCTCCGTAGCGTAGACAGGCAGATTAAACTTCTTGCTCAGGCTTCCCACCGACTTGATGTGGTCGGCATGGTCGTGAGTGACGAGAATGCCGTCGAAACCGTCCACAAACCGCAGTCCGTAATCATGAAACGCCTTCTTGAGCGACCTCGTTCCTACGCCAACATCAATAAGCAGACCCGAATTCTGTGTGTATATGTAGTAGCAGTTGCCGCTACTTCCGCTTCCAAAAGATATGAAATTCAGCATTTTTTTCTTCTATAAACATTAAAATACCGGCAAGGGCAAGTGCAGAATATAGATGCATTTGCCTTTGTCGGTTTGGATTTTCATACAAAATTAAGCAAAAGAGGTGAATATGCCAAAGAAAATAAGTAATTTTGTAGTTGTAATCAACCAAAGAAGTTATAGGGTATGTCAGCAAAACAAACAATACTCATCTCCTTCGTCCTTGTCGCTGCGTTGTGCCTTGCAAGCGCATGCTCGCTAAAAGACGATGCAGCTGTGGAAACCTGTGCCAAAAGCTTCGGTCAGAACTACTTCAATCTGCGTCTGCAGCAGGCTTCGGGGCTGTGTACCGACCGCTCGTACAAGTGGATTGAATTCTACGCGTCGAACATCAGCCAGGACGACGTGGACGTGCTGAACGCGCAGACCGACAGCGCATTGTGCGACATTGACGACATAGACATCGACGGCGACAGCGCACGGGTGAAAATGACGGTCCGCAACTTCCTGTTGTGCGACTCAATAGGACGCCCGGGCAGTATGTGCAAGCAAGGCAAGTGCCGGCTGACGCTAAGAAAGGAAGGGGAAACGTGGAAGGTAGACCTCGACGGCCCCGTCACAAAAACAGAAGAATAAGAAACGAAAATATGATATCAATAGAAGGACTCTCAGTTGAGTTCAGCGCAAAGCCATTGTTCAGAAATGTGAGCTTTGTAGTGAACGACCGCGACCGCATAGCCCTTGTGGGCAAGAACGGAGCAGGCAAGTCGACCATGCTGAAGATAATATGCGGATTGCAGAAACCTACAGACGGCAAGGTGGCAATACCCAACGACACCACTATAGGCTACCTGCCACAGGTGATGATTCTGCAGGACAACACCACCGTGAAGGAGGAGGCTCGCAAGGCTTTCTCGGACGTGACAAAGATGAAGGCACGTATTGACGACCTTAACCGCCAGTTGACAGAGCGTACCGATTACGAGAGCGAATCGTATGCCGCACTTGTGGAGAAGTTTACGCAGGAGCACGACCGCTTCATGATGATGGGCGGCGACAACTATGAGGCTGAGATAGAGCGTACGCTGACAGGTCTGGGCTTCTTGCGCACAGACTTCGACCGTCCCACGAGCGAGTTCTCGGGCGGTTGGCGCATGCGTATCGAGCTGGCAAAGATTCTGTTGCGCCGTCCCGACATACTGCTGCTCGACGAGCCTACCAACCATCTCGACATCGAAAGTATAGGATGGCTGGAGCGATTCCTGCAGCAGAGCGCCAAGGCCGTGGTGCTGGTGAGCCACGACCGCGCCTTTATTAATAATGTGACAAACCGCACCATAGAGATCACCTGCGGACAGGTGAACGACTATCGTGTGAAATACGACGAATACATAAAGCTGCGCGACGAACGCCACGAACAGCAGTTGCGTGCCTACGAGAACCAGCAGAAGGAAATAGCCGACATCAAGGACTTCATAGAGCGGTTCCGCTATAAGCCTACTAAGGCCGTGCAGGTGCAGAGCCGCATAAAGCAGCTGGAGAAGATTGTGCCTATTGAGGTGGACGGGGTGGACAATGCCACGATGCACCTGAAGTTTCCACCATGTCTGCGCTCGGGCGACTATCCCGTGATATGCGACGGAGTGGGCAAGAGCTATGGCGACCACAACGTGTTCTCGGATGTAGACCTCACCATCAAGCGAGGCGAGAAGGTGGCGTTCGTAGGCAAGAACGGCGAGGGTAAATCAACGCTCGTGAAGTGTATTATGGGCGAGATTCCGTTCGACGGCAACCTGAAGGTTGGACACAACGTGCAGATAGGCTACTTTGCCCAGAACCAGGCGCAGCTGCTCGACGGCGAACTGACCGTGTTTGAGACCATTGACAATGTGGCAAAGGGCGACATCCGACTGAAGATAAAGAACATACTGGGCTCGTTCATGTTCTGTGGCGAGGATGTGGACAAGCAGGTGAAGGTGCTCTCGGGAGGCGAACGCAGCCGACTGGCAATGATAAAGCTGCTGCTCGAACCCGTCAATCTGCTCATCCTCGACGAGCCTACCAACCATCT
>JAIJMN010000420.1:0-1011 GCA_022735715.1 Prevotella sp. | reverse complement strand
CAGCCAGTGGATTATCGGTGGCGACGGTGCTTCTTACGATATCGGTTACGGTGGTCTCGACCACGTATTGGCTTCTGGTGAGGACGTTAACATCCTCGTTCTCGATACTGAGGTTTACTCTAACACAGGTGGTCAGTCGTCTAAGTCTACTCCGCTCGGCGCTATCGCTCAGTTTGCTGCTCAGGGCAAGCGTATCCGCAAGAAGGACCTCGGCTTGATGCAGACAACATACGGCTACATCTACGTAGCTCAGATTGCTATGGGTGCTGACAATGCTCAGACATTGAAGGCTATCCGTGAGGCTGAGGCTTATCCAGGTCCGTCACTCATCATCGCTTACGCTCCGTGTATCAACCACGGCTTGAAGCGCAAGGGCGGTATGGGTCGCTCACAGAACGAGGAGAAGCTCGCTGTTGATTGCGGTTACTGGCACTTGTGGCGTTTCAACCCGCTGTTGGCTGACGAGGGCAAGAACCCGTTCACTCTCGACTCTAAGGCTCCGAAGTGGGACGACTTCCGCGACTTCCTTCTTGGCGAGGTTCGTTATCTCTCTGTACAGAAGGCATTCCCGAAGGAGGCTGACGAGCTCTTCACTCAGGCAGAAAAGATGGCTAAGCTCCGTTACCAGACTTATGTTCGTAAGAGCCAGGAGGACTGGAGCGAGCAGATCTAAAATTGCGATTAATGTTTGATGATTGATTGCTGGTTTTTTAGTGATTGATTATTGAATATTGAATATATAATTAAGTGGCAGCGCCTTAGGTGTTGCCACTTTTTTGTAGGGGGTGTCGCATTTCGCGACCCCCTTTCTTATTTACGCTGAACGGTTTGTTCACCGTCAACTTACATAATTTAGGACGTTTTTTCAGCTCACTTTTTATGCGAAAATGTGCTTCTAAAGGTCAGATTTTTGGCTTTTAGGGTTCAAAATTCAATAAAAAGCCCTTTTTCAGAGCAAAAGTCCATGGTTTTTAATGGCTTTCAATGACGAATACAGGTGTCCGGAAATAA
>JAIJMN010000123.1:0-7150 GCA_022735715.1 Prevotella sp. | reverse complement strand
GAGATGTGGAGAAGGCTCAGGTCAACAATATAGATTCTACCAACACGACGCTAACAATAGAAAAAGCAAACGAATAAAACTGTAGATAAATATTCTGCAAATGGACGTTATTCGTACTGCATAATAGATTATTTTTCTTATTTCTTGGAATCTTTAAATATTTATGGAATTGATTCCTTAAATCTTTGAGTATTTGTGGAATTAAATCCATAAATCTTTGAGTATTTATGGAATTGGGGTAGTGTGGGGGATGGTTTGAGGTGGAATGAAGTGGGTTTGTGCCAACCCCTCAAAAAAAAGGAGTCCTTTTGGCTTGCAAAAGGACTACATTTTAAAATGGCGTTTATAAAGACGCAAAAGGCGTACAACCGAATCCGAATGGAATTGAGGTTGTACGCCTTGTTATTTGAGGTTTTGTTGAATGTTGGAAAGCGTTGCTACACATGACACTGGATTCCTTGTGGCGGAGGCAGGAGGCTTCCTCTACTGTACGTAACTGTTACATTTGGCTCCCCTCCCAGCTGTGGAGGGGCTGGGGTAGGGACCCCTTTCCTTACTTAATATGAGAACGAGCTGCCACCGAGGAACTCGCGTAAGAGTGAGGTTGGGGGCAGAATGCCGTGATCGATGGGCAGGAAGTAGCTCAGGAACTTGCGCAGACGGTATGCTTCGGCATACTCTTCGCAGTTCTCGGGCACCTGTTCGAGCAGCGGTTCGGCTTGGGTCTTGATGGCAGCCAGTTCGTATATCATGGCAGTATTGAACATTTCGTCGGCGTTTTCCTGGTAAGGGAATATCCATTTGTTCTCGCCCCGGCGCACGCTTGGCCAACGTCGTATGGTGTCGCGTGCTGTGCATCCGCGCTGCTTGTAGTCGCGTATGATGCGGCGCAGCAAGCGGTTGTCGGTGGTGGGGATGTAGTTGTGGTCGTCGAGTAGAATGGTGGTGAGCGCCGATGCGTACACCCGATACTTGAACTCTTCGGGTATCTGCGACGTAAGTTCGGGGTTGAGGGCGTGGATGCCTTCTATCACGAGCACATCTCCGGGTCGCATGCGCATCTTCTGGCCACTTGGCACGCTGCGACCTTTAATGAAGTCGTACTTGGGCAGCTCCACTTCCTCGCCGTTGAACAGTTGCATGAGCTGCTTGTTGAGCAGAGGCAGGTTGAGGGCGTGCAGCGATTCGAAGTCGTATTCGCCGTTCTCGTCCTTCGGAGTAAGCTCGCGGTCGACGAAGTAGTCGTCGAGCGATATGGGCACGGGGCGTATGCCGTTGCAAAGGAGTTGGATGCTCAGTCGCTTGCACGACGTAGTCTTGCCCGAACTTGAGGGTCCGGCTATGAGCACCATTTTAACGGTCTTCTTGTTGGCAATGTTCTCGGCAATGTGCGCTATCTTCTTTTCCTGCAGCGCCTCCGACACGTTTATTATCTCGGTGGCGTATCCTTCGCGCACGGCTTCGTTGAATGTACCCACGGTAGACATTCCCAGAAGGTTCTGCCAGCGGTGGTGTTCCTGGAAGATGTCGAACATCTTGTCCTGGCGTATGAGTGCGCCAAGCTCCGAGGGGTTGCTCATCGAGGGTATGCGCAGAAGCAGTCCGTCGTAGTATTTCTCAAGTCCGAAGAGCGTGAGTTGCGCCGTATTGGTGAGCATCGAACCGTAATAGTAGTCGATGAAGCCGTTTATATCATAATATAATGTATAAAGTCGGCCCGTGGTGCGCAGCAACAGCGCCTTGTCGTGATAGCCCATTTCCTCGAAACGTGCTATCGCCTCGTCGGTAGGCACTTCGTGTCGGCGTATGGATATTGCACGGCTGATGATTGCCTGCATCTCGTTGCGCACGGCAAGGGCGTCGGCTTCGGTTACAGGACGGCCTATGTTGAGATCGCAATAGAAACCGTTGGACACCGGAATGTCAATGCGCACCCTTGTGCCGGGATACAAATCCTGCACCGCCTTGCACAGAACGAAGAAGAGAGTACGTGTATAAGCGCGCAATCCTGACGGCGACGAGATGTCGAGATACTCAATGTCCTTGGAGTTATATACGCGATAATGCAAGCCTTCAACCTTGTTATTCACCTTTGCGCATACGGGCGGATAGGGTAAAGTTAAATTTAATTGCTTGAAAATGTCAGAAAGTGTGGTTCCGGCTTCAACTTTCAGACTTTTTTTATTATTTTTGCAACGGATTTGTATCAACTGTTTCATTTCGGTTACATGTTTAATGGTTAATACTTGTAATGCAACAAAGATACTCCGTTTTCGACACAATGCGCAACACCGCCACATAAATTATATTAAAATATATGTCGATTTGGATTTTTTTTAAGATTATCGGATCATTAGCTCTGCTCATTTATGGCATGAAAGTGATGAGCGAGGCACTCCAGAAGATGGCAGGCTCGCAGCTGCGCCATATCCTTGGAGCAATGACTACCAACCGCTTTACTGGTCTGCTGACCGGTATGTTCGTAACGGCCTCGGTGCAGTCGTCGACTGCCACGACGGTGATGACAGTATCGTTCGTTAACGCCGGACTGCTCACACTGGCACAGGCTATCTCCGTTATCATGGGAGCCAACATCGGCACCACGTTCACGGCATGGATCATGACGCTTGGCTTCTCGTTCAACATGGCCAACATCGTTTTCCCGGTGTTCTTCATCGCACTGCTGCTCATCTATCGCAAGAAGCACCGTTATATCGGCGATTTCCTCTTCGGTGTCGCATTTATGTTCTTCGCCATTTCCACTCTGGGCGCTACGGGCAAGGAAATGGACCTCAGTCATAACCAGATGGTTATCGACTTTTTCTCATCTTTCGACAAAGACAGCTATTTCACAATCTTCTCGTTCCTGTTTATCGGCACGATACTGACTTTCTGCATGCAGTCGTCGGCAGCCCTTATGGCTATCACTATGGTGCTGTGTTCGAGTGGTGTACTGCCAATATACATGGGTATCGCGCTTGTGCTGGGTGAGAATATAGGTACTACCATCACTTCGAACATCGCCGCCATGGGTGCCAACACGCAGGCTCGCCGCGCTGCCTTGGCTCACCTGACGTTCAATGTGTTTGGTGTTATCTGGGTGCTCTGCATCTTCTATCCGTTCATCGATATGGTTTGCGGATTTGTAGGAGTTGACCCGCATGCCGACCACATCGACGCTACACGCCTCTCGGTAGTGCTTGCTGCTTTCCATACTACCTTCAACGTGTGCAACACGATGGTTCTGATATGGCTCATTCCGCAGATGGAGCGCTTCGTATGCTACGTTATCAAGCCTTCGATGAAGAAGGACGAGGACGATTTCCGCCTGCGCTACATCGGTGGCACAGCCATCATGAAGACTCCGGAACTCTCGGTGCTCGAGGCACAGAAGGAAATTCAGTCGTTTGCAGAGCGCATCCAGCGCATGTTCGGAATGGTACGCGAGCTGCTTGGCGTTAAGGACGATGCCAAGTTCAACAAGATTTTCACCCGTATCGAGAAGTATGAGAGCATCTCGGACAATATGGAGATTGAGATAGCCAACTATCTCGACAACGTCAGCGACGCTCATCTCTCGGACGATACGAAGGCTAAGATACGCGCCATGTTGCGCGAGATTTCGGAGATTGAGTCTATCGGCGACTCGTGCTACAACATCGCACGTACCATAAGTCGCAAGCTGAAGGGCAAGGAGGACTTTACGGAGAAGCAATATGAGCACCTGCACCAGATGTTTGAGCTAACCGACGACTCGCTGACGCAGATGAACGTGATGCTGACCGGACGTCGCGACTCGCTCGACATCAACCGTTCATTCAATGTTGAGAACGAAATCAACAACTACCGCAACCAGTTGCGCTCGCAGAACATCAACGATGTCAATGACCATAAGTACACATATGCCATCGGTACTATGTACATGGACATCGTGAGCGAATGCGAGAAGCTCGGCGACTATGTAATCAATGTCGTTGAAGCACGCATGGGTACTCGTCAGCGCGAAGCGTAAGCAAAGCTCGCAGCACGAGCTTTGCTCGGTTGAGGCGTTGTTGGGTTGTGATGTTGTAATTACTTAAGCATACAAAAAAGCACCCTGTAATGGCTAAAGCATTAATTATTCTGCTTCTGTCATTACAGGGCGCATTGTTTAATGCACCTTTAACCCCACTCTTGCTGGCTTCGTCTTAAGTCAACAAACCATATCACTCCCCTCTCTACGGGGGAGGGGTCGGGGGTAGGGCTTTTTATTCATCAGGCATGTCAATACACTTCATTATGATATCCATATCAAATCCGCGTCCCATGGCAAACCTTATTAGCTTGCCGTTAAGTTCGTAATCGCTGTCAGTCTTCAATGTCCTGCGCTTGGCAGCAATTAATTGGCGCAGTATTTCGATGTAGTCGGCGGCTGGAACGGCATCGAGCACACGATGGCTGATGTCCGATGCCACACCTTTCTTATATAAAGCCTGCTCTATCTTGCGTCGTCCCCAACGGTCGAAGCGTATCTTGTCGCGCACAAAGAAGCGCGCAAAGCGTTCGTCATCGACAAAACGCTCGTCGATAAGGCGGTCGAGTATGCGCTCGGCTACATCGCCTGGCAACATCCAACGACGCATCTTGTCCATCATTTCTCCCGATGAATGCTCGGCTTGCGAGCAAAGAGCCGAAAGCTTGAGCAACGCTTCCTGCTCGGTAATTTGTTTCTTTGGCTTTGCAAACATATCGTTATTGTCTGTTGTTATTGTCTCTTGACTCATTGTTTCTTTAGCTTCTGCACTCTGTTTATTCTGCTTCAGCCCGCTATTTCTTTTTGCCTACTGCAAAGCGGGGCTTTCCGAAGCAGTCGTCAAACACTTCCGTTGCAGCCATGCCTTCATCCTTCATCATACGAGCCGTGTCGCCTGCATAAAGCGTATTGCACTCAAACAGCAGACGACCGCCATCATTAAGCGAACCTATGGCATAACGGGTGATGGCACGGTAGAACAACAATGGGTCGGTGTCGGGCACGAATAGCGCTGTGGAAGGCTCATGTTCGAGCACATTGCGAGCCATATCGGTGCGCTCCCGTTCACAAATATACGGTGGATTGCTTACTATCACGTCCCAGAAGGGGCTGTCTGGCACGGCACTATTGTCGTTTGGCGCTGTGCTTAGTACATTAGGCGTGATGTTGAGGGCATCCTGCTGGCGCAAAACGATGTCGAGCGACAGGCTGCGGGCATTGTCTGCGGCTATAGACAGGGCCTCTGTCGAAATGTCCCAAGCCTCAACGTAAGCCTCGGGCAAGCGCTGCTTGATGCTGAGGGCGATGCATCCGCTACCCGTACCGATGTCGATAATGCGCAAGGGGCGATTGTTTGAGGGGGCAGGGTGGGCACAAACGTTGTCGACAAGCCATTCGGTTTCGGGTCGGGGGATAAGAACACCACTGCGAACATTGAACTTCAGTCCTGCAAACCACGTCCATCCCAACACGTACTGTATAGGTTCGCCCTGCTCCAGGCGCTTTACGGCAGCCTCAATCCACTGCTTGTCGGCATCGGAAAGCGTCTCAACAGCACCGCAGATGATGTCGGTGAACGAGAGTCCGAACTTCTCTTCAACGAGCATACGGGCAACAGCCCGCGCCTCACGCTGGTCGTACACACCGGCAAGCCGGCGCCAAATGTCGTCGTATGTCATAAGTATTGCGTTTTCAGAAGTGTATTATTATATAATAATGTATATATAAGCACGTAGCAATCAATATAAAGGCACGTAGCGTTTTATATAAAAGCAAAAGGTGAACATCCGTTTGGAATGTCCACCTTATATCGTTGTTAGTATATTCTCTTTGTGCCGCGAGCGGGACTCGAACCCGCACAGCCATTACTGGCCAAGGGATTTTAAGTCCCTCGTGTCTACCAATTCCACCATTGCGGCGACCTGTGTGTCCCTTTATTGAGCGGCAAACGAGACTTGAACTCGCGACCCCAACCTTGGCAAGGTTGTGCTCTACCAACTGAGCTATTGCCGCATAGCGCTCTTTTCAGCGAGTGCAAAGGTATAAAAAATATTTAGAATATACCGTATTGTGAGCAAAAAAGTTATCGCGTAGCTTCAAAAAAGTTGTTTTCGGGGGCTACGGATGTCTTACTTATCCAATTTGTTGAGCTCCTCAATGAGGTCTGACATAGTGAGCGAGCGCTTCTTTATGCGTCCGTTCACAATCAGAATGTTGTCGGGCAGTGCTACCATTGCCAGCTGATTGTAGGCTGTTCCGTCCACCATTTTGCCATCGCAGATGATGGTGGCATCGGTTATTTCGTTGCTTTTGATTGTAGTGCGACACTTATACAGCGACGGGTCGAGGCAGATACCTATCACCGACATACGTCCTTCGGATGATTTGGCACGCTGAGACATCTGGCGGAGCATGCTGAGCGAAGTGTAGTCCCACGTCGACCATGCCATGACTACGGTGATGGGAGTCTTCTTGAGCGTAGCGGTTGTTACGGCTTTGCCGTTGATGTCACGCGCATTGAGCTTTGGAAGAGCTCCGCCAGCAGCCGTAACGCGGCCCTTGACCATTGCTTTCAACTGTCCGACGTATCCGTTATCGGGCTGTTTGGCTGATATATCCTTGATGAGACGCGACGCAGTAGCGAAATCGGGCGTCTCGGTTTCGATGAAGTATCGGCGCACAAGATAGGTCGACACGATGCTCTCGGGATGGTCCGTGACAAACTGCCGTGCAGCTTTCAGCACCTCAGGAGGTGATACCGAGTGTATCTGTTCGCGAAACTTATTCATCAACTCGTTGTCCTTGGTGCCCTTGACGGTCATCTCCTTGAGGTGTGAAGCGTCGCCCTTGATGTCCACACTCTTTCCAGGCTGGGCAAAGACGGGCTGCTCGGTATAGTTGGGGAACACTATTACGAGCGTCTTAGGGGCATCGCACTCGGTGGTGTACGAGAATCGTCCAGCCTGCACCTTTATCGTATCGAGTCCGCGCATGGCTCCGTCGGGGCAGTAAACGTAGAATTCGCCCTGGTTGAGATTGAGCAATCGGCCCTCAAGTTTGAAGTGTCGGCTGTCGGTTCCGCACGATGCGAGTGTCAGAACAGCGAGAATAAGGATATATAAGTGTTTCATTCTGTAT
>JAIJMN010000419.1:0-1014 GCA_022735715.1 Prevotella sp. | reverse complement strand
CATTTTAAATTTTACGATCATGACAACAAAGAAAGTAGAAAGACGAATCAAAATCAAATATAGAGTTCGTAAGCGCATCAGCGGTACTGCTGAGCGTCCCCGTCTGAGCGTGTTCCGCAGCAACAAGCAGATTTACGCACAGGTTATCAACGATTTGACTGGCACTACCATCGCTTCAGCTTCATCTCTCGGACTCGAGAAGATGCCTAAGAAGGAGCAGGCTGCTAAGGTTGGCGAGCTCGTAGCCGCTAACGCTATCGCAGCAGGTGTTTCTGCAGTGGTTTTCGACCGTAACGGTTATCTCTATCACGGACGTGTTAAGGAGCTCGCTGACGCAGCTCGTAATGGCGGTCTCAAATTCTAAACGATTATGGCAATGAATAAAGTAAACAATTATAATGACGTTGATCTGAAAGACCGTCTTGTGGCTATCAACCGTGTAACTAAGGTTACCAAGGGTGGTCGTACATTCACATTCGCTGCTATCGTCGTTGTTGGTGACGGCAAGGGCGTAATTGGCTACGGTCTGGGTAAGGCCGGCGAAGTTACTGCTGCTATCGCTAAGGGTGTTGAGGCAGCTAAGAAGAACCTCGTTAAGGTTCCGGTGCTCAAGGGCACTATTCCTCATGAGGCAGAGGCACGCTTCGGCGGTGCTCAGGTGTTCATGCGTCCGGCTGCTGCCGGTACCGGTCTTGTAGCCGGTGGTGCTATGCGTGCCGTTCTCGACAGCGTAGGCGTAAAGGACATCCTCGCTAAGTCTAAGGGTTCTTCTAACCCCCACAACCTCGTGAAGGCTACTATCGCTGCTCTCTCTGAGCTCCGTGATGCCTACACAGTAGCAGGTCAGCGTGGCATTTCTATGGACAAGGTGTTTAACGGTTAATAGGAGATTCATACAATGGCAACAATAAAAGTACAGCAGATAAAGAGCAAAATCGGTTATCCGAAGGATCAGAAGGCTACTCTTCAGGCTCTTGGACTCCGCAAGATCTCTCAGATTGTTGAGGTTGAGGA
>JAIJMN010000122.1:0-7209 GCA_022735715.1 Prevotella sp. | reverse complement strand
TTCGGCATGAATGTCGACAAGACACTGGCATCGGGCAGCGAGGGCATGATGTTCACCATAGTAAGCGTGTTTGGCACCCTTGCGCTTGGATGGTTGTTCGGCAGAAAACTTCTTGGCGTCGACTCGCAGACCAGCTATCTGCTTTCATCCGGAACCGCAATATGCGGCGGTTCGGCAATCGCTGCTGTCGGTCCGATAATAAAGGCACGTGCCGAAAGTATGTCTGTGGCTCTGGGCGTAGTCTTTATTCTCAATGCCATAGCTCTGTTTGTGTTCCCGGTGATAGGCGATGCGTTGTCAATGACTATGAAACAGTTTGGCATGTGGGCTGCCATTGCCATCCATGACACCTCGTCGGTGGTGGGCGCAGGAGCCGCTTACGATCAGATGCATCCCGAATTGGTGGCCTCGCAGGGCGTAAGTTCATTGGAAGTGGCTACAACTATCAAGCTCACACGAGCCCTTTGGATTGTAGTGCTTGCCCTTGTCACACCGTTCTTCTTTCGCAAGTCGCTTGCTGATACAGCCGACGGACAATCGAAACCGTGGTATAGCAGTGTGCCGCGATTTATTGTCTGGTTTATCGTAGCGATACTATTTAATACCTATATTCTTAGTAACGACACATTATTGGGCGACAATATGGCTACGATAGGAGCGCAGTTCAGCGGAGCAGTGAACAAGTTGGCAAAGCATCTCATAACACTTTCGCTCTTCTTTATAGGCGCTTCGCTCACCCGAGAGACATTGCGTAGCGTAGGCTTGCGTCCTCTTGTTCAGGGAGTTTTGCTTTGGACAAGCATCAGCTGTGTAAGTCTTGCGTATATATTCTGGCTGGAGTAGAAAGAAAACGTTAATATATGTCATCTTATTGTTCTAAAAGTAAGTTTCTTTCTCCAAAATGGGGGGGGTAACTATTAGAATATTATTGTAATATTCATTGTATTCAGATTATTTGTACTATCTTTGCAAACAAAAGTGTAAAATACTGTTTTTGCAATTTGATTGATCTGAGATCAGAGATATATAAAGGTATAAGCAGTGTCCGCTTATTATGTGCGGATTATAGTCATTAATATAAAAGGAACATACGGAAAGGTCATTATGAAATTCTTTTGTAAATTATCCAACTGGTATTTCTCCAGCAAATCGCTTCCTTATTGGGGCGTGTTGTTCTTAGATTGTTTAATAGTGTTCTTCGCGGGATACGTTAGTGGCTATCTTGAACATGGTGGATTGGAATTTGCTCAGCATTTTTGGGGCATAACGGCAGGCAATCTTTTATGCGTGCTGCTATTCGCTGTGGCATTCCGTTTGTTTCATACTTATTCCGGAATATTGCGTTATTCGTCGCTTGTCGACCTCGAACGAGTAGGCATGGCATCATTCGTAGGTGTCTGCATGTCGTACGTTTTGGGTGCAGTTCTTGATGCGTTAGATGTTGACAACGTTGTTATGTCTTCGCTGTTCGGCTGCACCGTGATGTTTGTTTGTGCTTCAATGTTGATGTGGGTGGAACGAATGTTCGTCCGTGCAATGTTCGATGTCTTCAAATCGGACAAAGCTTTGCCCGTTGCAATATATGGAACGCAGAACGGAGGTGTAAGTCTTGCCAACAGCATCATGCTTATGAAGGACCAGCCTTATATGCTTCAGGCTTTCATAAGCGACGGCGACGATATGCGAAAGACCTATCTTCTCGGCAAAAAAGTATTTCGTAATCAGAAGGGAATAGCCGGTATTATGAAGGCATTGCACGTTAAGGTGCTGTTTGTTTCGCCTCTTAAGTCGGATGATTTCCGCAACAATCAGCAGATGATTGACGAATTCGTGCAGGCTGGTATAAAGATAATGATGATGACGGCAGCCGAAGAATGGGACGGAAAATCAGACCTTTCGTTCAACCAGCTGCATGAGATTGAAATCGAAGACTTGCTGCCTCGCGATAAGATTGAGGTCGACATGAATGCCATTGGAGCGATGCTCAAGGGCAAGCATGTGCTTATTACAGGTGCGGCAGGCTCAATCGGTTCGGAAATGGTGCGCCAGGTGGCTGTGTTCAAGCCTGCAGAGCTGACCCTTATCGATCAGGCTGAAACCCCGATGCACAATATCCGCCTTATGATGGCGCGTCAGTTTGCCGATGTCAAGAACGAAACCATAGTCGGAAGCATCACCGACAAGGCTTTCATGGAGAAGATATTCAACGACCATCGCCCCGAATATGTGTTCCATGCGGCTGCTTACAAGCATGTGCCGATGATGGAAGACAACCCTGCAATGGCTGTGCGCAACAACGTGAATGGCACTCGTGTCATTGCCGACCTTGCCGTGAAGTACGGCACAAAGAAGTTTGTCATGATTTCAACCGACAAGGCTGTCAATCCGACAAACGTAATGGGATGCTCGAAACGTATCTGCGAGATATACTGCCAGTCGCTCAATCAGGCCATTGTTGACGGTAGAGTGGAGGGCGTAACGCAGTTCGTTACAACCCGTTTCGGCAATGTTCTCGGTTCGAACGGTTCGGTTATACCTATATTCAAGGAATTAATACGCAAGGGCGGACCCGTAACGGTGACCCATCTCGACATAATACGCTACTTCATGCTTATCCCCGAGGCTTGCAAACTGGTGCTTGAAGCAGGAACAATGGGCAAGGGTGGCGAGATATTCGTATTCGATATGGGCAAGCCTGTGAAGATTGTTGACCTGGCAAGACGAATGATTTCGCTCTCCGGAGCCAAGAACGTTGAGATAAAGTTTACTGGTCTTCGCGAAGGCGAGAAACTCTATGAGGAGTTGCTTTCGACAAAGGAGAACACAATTCCGACGCAGAATCCTAAGATAATGGTTGCCAAAGTGCGTGAGTATGACTATGAAGTAGCAAAGAAGAACGAAGACGAATTGCTTCAGATTTCGTTCACCCACGACGACATGGCGATAGTAAAGAAGATGAAGGAGATAGTGCCTGAATACAAATCGCAGGTTAGCAAGTATCAAGTGCTTGACAAATAGACACCCTGCAAACAACAAATAGACACCCTGCAAACAACAAATAGACAACAAAAAAACAACAATAACAACATTGTTTTCACATTTACTATGTGCATTTACAATGTTGTTATTGTTGTTTTTGTATATTCTTATTATTTCTTTTTCATTCCCTTATATATAAGGAATGCTATTACAATTGCTGCAAGACCCAGCAATACATATCCTATTTCGTGGCTGTACTTCACTGCTTGCAGATAAACGTCGTGCGTTGTCTTGTAATTGGTGTACTTGTATATTCCCCAACCGATAAGAGCGAGCACCGTGTTCCAGCATCCAGCACCGAGTGTAGTGTACAGAAGGAACTTGCCAAGGTGCATGCCTGAGAGTCCGGCAGGAATGCTGATGAGCTGACGCACGGCAGGAACCAGACGGCCGAAGAATGTAGACGCAGCTCCATGTTCGCGGAAGAAGGCTTCCGATTTCTCCACCTTTTCGCGGTCGATGAGGCACATGTGGCCTATACGACTGTCGGCAAAGCGGTATATAATGGGTCGTCCGAGCCATTTGGCGAGATAGTAATTGATGAGAGCACCAATGTCGGCACCTACAGTAGCGAATACAATCACCAGTATGAAGTTCATTCCGCTGTCGGGATCCATGGCTTTCCATGCAGCCGGTGGCACTACAACTTCAGACGGGAACGGTACGAACGAACTCTCAATAGCCATAAACAGCGTTACAACCCAATAGTTGAGGTTGTTGAGAATCCACAGGAAAAGTTCGGCAGAATTCATTTTTTGTATAGCGTTAATTATTAGTTTTATTATTCTTACTACATTATTTATTATGTCCGTCAGCCATCAGTCTCACCTCATAGTCGTAATAATCCTTGGGGTCGAGCGTTTCGGGATAGGACTCGCCAAGCACCTTTCTGGTTTCAGCCGGATTGCGTTGGCAGGCTGTTTTAAGACATTCGAGGTATTCGGCTTTCTTGTTGAGCGTCTTGAGGCATGCTGCGAGATAAGCCATTCCTTCGTCGCCGGGATTGTCGTGCATGTCGGTGTACGACTTGAACATACGATAGGCGATGGCAGGATAGCCGCAGTCGTAAACCGAGATGGCAATGCGGAAGAAGATGTCGTGCGAGAACGACGTAGACTGCAAGGCACCCAGAAAACAGCGTATTGCCTCCTTGACGTGTCCATGTTCCAATTGTATGTGTCCTCTCACAATCGTTATCTCGTCCTTATTGGCATCAGGCTGCTTCATGGCTTCGTCGATGCACGCCAGCGCTTCGTCGCGTTGGTCGAGTTGTGAGTATGTGAACGCCAGGCATTGCAGCACTTCGGTAGTGCCAAGGTCTTGTTTTTTCAATAATTCGAGCGCCTCCTTGTAGTATTCAAGGGCTTTCTCGGTCTGTCCGATGTTGAGCAGACAGTTGCCGATAAACATCGTTGCGGCTCCTTCTTCGGGACAAAGCTGGTGGAAACGTTCGTAAAATTTGAGTGCTTCGTTGAAGTTTCCCAGTGAGAACAGGCCGTTGGCTTTGTTGAGCAGAGCCTCCTCGTCGTTCGGGTTGATGGCAATGGAGTATTCGCTCGACGTTATCGAGTCGTTGATACGGTTGCCCATGAACTGCGTTGAAGCCAGCGAGTTCCAGTAACGACCCGAGTAAGGGTCTTCGTCGAGCAACTGTTCGAATAGCTGTTCGCTCTGTTCGTAGTCGCCTTTGGCAAAAGCTATGCGCGCCTTTATCTCGCGATAGTCCTGCAAGTCGTCCTCGTCAGACATGGCGAGCCATTCGGCTGAGATGTCAGCCAGTCCGTAGTCGATGAATATGGTAGCCACGTCGAGCACAAAGTCGGGCACGTCGTCCTCGTCGATATTGTCCATAGCGTTGCGCAGGAAGCTGCTTGCTTCCTGGGCTTTGTCTTCGGCTATCATGATTTCGGCTTTCAGATAGAGGCAGTCGATGTCGTACGCATCGCTGATGAGCGAAGCATAGTAGCGGGCTTTTTCAATGTTCTTCTCGTCGATGAGCTCTATGCGTGCCTTGAAAACAAGTGGCAATACAGCACCAGGGTGCAGCCGCATAGCATAGTCGAGAACGTATTCAGCCCTCGGTTTGTCTTTTTTGTCGTAGTAGTATTCGGCAATGTCCGACAGTTCGTCGCTCTCGAAGTATTCGTCCTTGCCCATTTGCAGGGAGCGTTCGTAGCGTTGCAGCAGTCGTCCGAATTCTGGACTGTCATAATATTTCTTGTTGTTGTCCATCTACACATTATAATAATGTTAAATGTTAAATGTTTAATGTTAAGTAGATGGAGACCAATTGTCGCCTGCTTAACACTTAACATTTAACATCTAACATTTAACATTAAAGAAAAGTATTATTTATTCTGTTTTGCCCAAGTATCCTTCAGTCCGACAGTCTTGTTGAATATGAGGTTGTCGGCTGTAGAATCGAGGTCTGCCATGAAATATCCGATGCGCTGGAACTGCAAGTATTCGCCCGGTTTGCGCTCGGCTGCGTACTTCTCGACATAGCAGTTGTCGATAGTCTTGAGGCTGTCGGGGTTGAGCAGTTCGTGGAATTCGCGCTCGTCGGCACCCAGATCAGCCACGGTGAAGAGTCGGTCGTAGATGCGAACTTGCGCCTTCTGGCAGTGATCAGCCGATACCCAGTGCAGAGTTCCCTTCACCTTGCGGTTGGCACCCTCCATTCCGCTCTTGCTTGTCGGGTCGTATTCGGCCTGAATCTCGATGATATTGCCCTCTGCATCCTTAGTGCATCCGGTACACTTCACGATATATGCGTTCTTCAGACGTACCTCCTTGCCAGGAGTCATACGGAAGAACTTCTTCGGAGCGTCCTCCATGAAGTCGTCGCGCTCAATCCAAAGATTCTTCGAGAAGGTAATGGGGTGAGTGCCGTCAGCCTCGTTTTCGGGGTTGTTGATAGCCTCCATCTCCTCAGTCTGACCTTCGGGATAGTTGGTGATGACGAGTTTGACGGGGTCGAGCACAGCCGACACGCGCAGCGAGCGCTTGTTCAGGTCGTCGCGAACTGCAGCTTCGAGCAATGCCATGTCGTTAAGGGCGTCGAACTTGGTGTAGCCGATTGAGTCGATGAACTTGCGTATAGACTCAGGCGAGTATCCGCGGCGGCGCATACCCGACAATGTAGGCATGCGAGGGTCGTCCCATCCAGCCACAACACCCTCGTTGACGAGAGCCAGGAGCTTACGCTTCGACATCATGGTGTATGTGAGGTTGAGTCGGTTGAACTCGATCTGACGCGGGCGGAAGTCGTGTATGTTCTCAGTCTCGCCGCGCATCTCCTTCAAGAAGTCGATGAACTTGTCGTACAACGGACGGTGTGGCACAAACTCCAGAGTACAAATAGAGTGTGTAACGCCCTCGAAGAAGTCGCTCTGTCCGTGAGCGAAGTCGTACATCGGGTAAGCGTTCCACTTGGTTCCGGTGCGGTGGTGGGGTGTATGGATGATGCGATAGATGATAGGATCGCGGAAGTGCATGTTGGGGTTGGCCATGTCGAGCTTGGCGCGCAGCACCATACTGCCCTCAACAGCCTCTGGAGTGTTCATCTTGTTAAACAGTTCGAGGTTCTCCTCAACCGGACGGTCGCGGTAGGGCGAGTTGGTTCCGGGAGTAGTAGGAGTGCCCTTCTGCTCTGCAATCTGCTCGGCAGTCTGCTCGTCGATGTATGCGTGTCCGTTCTTTATCATCCAGATGGCAAACTCCCACAGCTTGTCGAAGTAGTCGGAAGCGTAGTATATGTTGCCCCACTTGAATCCGAGCCATGAGATATCGTTAAGTATGTTCTCTACATATTCGTTGTTCTCCTTTGTAGGATTGGTGTCGTCGAATCGCAGGTTGCACACACCGTTGTACTTCTCAGCCACTCCGAAGTCCATGCAGATGGCCTTGGCGTGTCCGATATGCAGGTATCCGTTAGGCTCAGGCGGGAATCGTGTCTGTATGCGTCCGCCGTTCTTGCCCTCGGCAAGGTCCTGCTCAACGAGCTGCTCAACAAAGCTGAGGCTCTTCTTTTCCTCTATCGGTTTTTCTTCTGTAACTGACATAATATATTGTTTTTTTTGTTTTATACCTATTATTATTATAGTAGTTTCGGCATGATTTTGATGTTGGTTTTCAAATGTAGTCCTTTTGGCTTGCAAAAGGAGTCCT
>JAIJMN010000418.1:0-1022 GCA_022735715.1 Prevotella sp. | reverse complement strand
AAGGGCTATCTGCTCTTCATCCTTGACAACCGTGGTTCGGAAAACCGTGGCAAGGAGTTTGAGCAGGCTACATTCCGCCTGCTTGGTCAGGAAGAGATGAAGGACCAGATGAAGGGTGTGGAATATCTCAAGAGTCTTCCTTATGTAGATGCCGACCGCATTGGTGTGCACGGCTGGAGCTTCGGTGGATTCATGACAATCTCGCTTATGACCAACTATCCCGACGTATTTAAGGTTGGCGTAGCTGGAGGTCCGGTTATCGACTGGCATTGGTATGAGGTGATGTATGGCGAGCGCTATATGGATACTCCGCAGACCAACCCCGAGGGTTATAAGAAGACCTCGCTGCTCTATAAGGCAAAGGATCTTAAGGGCAGATTGCAGATAATTACCGGTTACAACGATGCTACTGTTGTGCCACAGCATTGCCTCACATTCCTCAAGGCTTGTATTGCAGCTGGCACACAGCCCGACTTCTTTGTTTATCCGGGCGAGCCTCACAATATGCGTGGACATCAGAGTACTCATCTGCATGAGCGTATAAGCCAGTATTTCTTCGACTTCTTGAAGTAAATGTTTAATGTTTAGTGTTTAATGTCTGATTGTTATGAATGTGATTGATTCGTACATTATAGACATTAGACACTAAACAATTTATATTGTAATTCGGCACCCTAATTAAACATTAATAATTAATAATTTAACATTATAGAGATGAAAGTTCTTTTGTTGGGAAGCGGCGGCCGTGAGCACGCCTTGGCATGGAAGATCGCTCAGAGCGACAAGTGTGAAAAACTTTTCATAGCTCCCGGTAATGCCGGAACAGCAGCAGTAGGTGAGAATGTAGCTATCAAGGCAGATGATTTTGAGGCTCTTAAGCAGTTCTGCGTCGAGAATGGAGTTGACATGGTTGTTGTTGGTCCTGAAGATCCCTTGGTAAAGGGCGTATATGATGATTTCCGTGACGACGAGCGCACCAAGAATATCCCGGTAATCGGTCCTTCAAAGGCTGGTGCCGTGCT
>JAIJMN010000417.1:0-1026 GCA_022735715.1 Prevotella sp. | reverse complement strand
AAACTGAAAATCAAATTGAAAAACTCCGGCACATTCCGGTCTGAACTTGGAGCGGACGCATTCTTGGAACTGCACTCTATTGTAGAAACAGCAAAAAAGTATGACTTATCACCATATAAAGCTATCCGTGCCCTTTGGGGGAGCACGGACAGCTATGCTATGGCATTCGCTGAATAGTTACCATTTTAGTCCTACTTTATAAATAAAAATAATTATTGTTGCGACATGCTTTCATGTTATAGAAAACAAGCCAAATTTTCTTTTCAAACAGGTCTTGATTTCCTTTTCGAAAAAATGTCTATCAACTTATCAATAAAGCTCTCAGACTTCAATCTTGCCATGTCGTCTTAGCTCATCCAATATTATGCTGTCTTTGTTTGCCATATTTTCTTACATTTTTATTCACTACTGTTCCGTAAAAGTAGACTAATTGTTCTTTGAATTATAAGTTAATTAGAATTCTACAAAAATACCCCACCCAATTAGAATTAGGGAGGCATCTCTTAAAAGTCAAGATTCTGCATTAATTACTTCTTGCTATTACCAATAGCAGTAATAATAGCACCGCCAATAGTCGCAACTGTTGTAGCAATTTTTACTGTTATTTCAAGAATCTCTTTTGCTGAATTTTTGTTTGAATTCTTACCCATAATTGTATGTATTAATAGTTAAAAAAATTAGTCCAACTTCTTAAATTCAAAGTCATTCTGATTGCAGCATGCTTTCTTGTAGTCAAAAGCATAGATGCGCATGTATACTTCTTGCAACTCCTTCGCTCCATTATAGAATGGTGTAGCAGTATGCTGCAAGGTTGTCACGTTCACTACCATGTCGGGAGTGAGGACTGTGCCGTTGGAGCGCTTGATACGCTTCGGCTTAACTTGAAAAACCTTACTCATAGTCTTATCGTTTTTAGGTTTTGACGTGTAATTGTTAATTCGATGTAAAGGTATAGGTTATTTGTGAACTGTACAAGTCCATAATGGTTCACAAGAGGGAAAAGAATGGTGTGAATCCCATCTCTCA
>JAIJMN010000416.1:0-1027 GCA_022735715.1 Prevotella sp. | reverse complement strand
ATCACTCCCCTCCCTACGGGGGAGGGGCTGGGGGTAGGGCTTTCTATTTCATTCCCTTCACTCTCTCCAGCGCCTCCTTGATCTTCTCGTCCTTGGCGCACAGACTGATTCGTATGTATCGCTGTCCGTTGCTACCGAAGATAAATCCCGGAGTGATGAAGACCCGTGCCTCGTGCAGTACACGCTCGGTAAGCTCCTCGCAGTCCTTATACTTCTCGGGAATCTTTCCCCAAAGGAACATTCCCACCTGATTGGGGTCAAACGTACATCCGAGTTCGGTCATTATCTGCTCGGCAATGTCGCGACGACGACGGTAGGTGGTGATGTTAGCCTCGCGGTGCCATTCGGGAGTGTTGGTATTGTAAGCCTCGGCAGCTGCGAGCTGTATTCCACGGAACGTACCAGAGTCGATGTTGCTCTTTATCTTCAATATCCACGAGATGAAAGTGGGGTTTGATACGCACATTCCCACACGCCAACCCGGCATGTTGTGGCTCTTCGACATCGAGTTGAACTCAATGCAGCAATCCTTTGCACCAGGCACCTGCAGCAGCGACATCGGATTGTCGTTCAAGATGAACGAGTAGGGATTGTCGTTCACCACCACAATGTTGTGCTTTTGGGCGAATGCGACGAGTCGTTCGTAGGTCTCACGGCGAGCGTTGCCACCGGTAGGCATATTGGGATAGTTGGTCCACATCAGTCTGACACGCGAGAGGTCTATCTTCTCCAGTTCGTCAAAGTCGGGCTGCCATCCGTTGTCCTCACGCAGATTGTAATTGACAATCTCGGCACCGAGAATCTTGCTCAACGAAGTGTAGGTAGGATAACCCGGATTGGGCACCAGCACCTGTTCGCCTGGATTGACAAAGGCCAGTGTCACATGCAAAATGCCTTCCTTCGAACCTATGAGCGGTTGCACCTCGGTCTTAGGGTCAACGTCGACATCATACCAGCGCTTGTAGAATCCCGCCATTGCCTCACGCAGTTCCGGCGTACCCATTGTGGGCTGATAGCCATGCGCCTC
>JAIJMN010000121.1:0-7275 GCA_022735715.1 Prevotella sp. | reverse complement strand
CACTCTGTGCAGAGATCAGGGTTGATTGAATACTTTTCGCCTTCAGAGATAGCCTCTACCGGGCACTCACCAATACATGTACCGCATGCGATGCAGTCGTCGCCAATTACATAAGCCATAATTAAATTCTATTTAAATGTTATTAATGTTATACTACCTATATTTAGACGATGCAAAGATAGCGTTTTTCTTCGAAATACCTACAAATAGGTAGTGATTTTAACTTATTTACACATTCCACGCCGTTTTGCCACTTCTGCATTGCATTTTTTGATGACAAGCCAAAGCAATAACTTCGACCTGGCTGCGTTATATATCAATATGAGACTCGCAGCTATACTGTTATTTCTATCGTCCATGCCCTACATGATTGGCGGCATGGCTCACGCACAGATACGTACGGTTCAGAACCGCGCGTATACCGACTTGCGCCCGTTTCACTTCGGTGTCGTTGTGGGCACACACTTGCAGGATATGGAGCTGACAAACGTCGGACCGCAGACGTATATCGGCGAAGACGGACAGGAGCATCAGGCACTTGTCACGGTCGACCAGAGCCGTTGGGATCCCGGAATCAATGTCGGAGTGCTCGGCGAAGCACGCCTTACGGAGCATTTTCAGGTACGTGTGGCACCGATGATGTATTTCGGTTCGCGCCACATAGTATTCCATGACTTGGGCAAGACCGATGCCGACGGACGTGCCGAGGAATCGCGCCAGGACATCAAGTCGGCTTACATATCGTGTTCGGCAGACCTTATTTTCGCCGCACCGCGCTTTAACAACCATCGACCTTACCTCATGGCAGGACTGGCTCCGATGATAAATCTCAACACAAAGCGCAGCGACAATCTGCGACTGAAACGCTACACCATGGCGGTGGAGGCAGGCGTGGGATGCGACTTCTATCTGCCGTTCTTCAAGCTGCGCCCCGAACTGAAGTTCGTTTATGCCCTGGGCAATTCGCTCGACACAAAACATGCCGACGAACTGCGCGACAAGAATATGCTGAAGTATGCCAAGGCAGTGAGCAAGGCGAGCACAAAGATGATTGTGCTGAGCTTCTACTTCGAATAGCCCCTACCCTACTTGCGTCGTAGCGAAATGCCTACGTCGCTGATGCCCGGCAATATCTCGCGCTTCATATCATGACGTACGCGTATGTGTATTGAGTCGCCGTCCTGCAATTGCAGTGAGTTGACGGGAAAACGGTACTGGTGGAAGTTGACACCTGAACCCGATGCGTTGCCGTGACGGTCAGTAATCTGACATTTCACCGTATCGTTGACAATGGTGTCCTTTGGATAAATATGCTGCTCTACTATCAGCGTTACTGCCGTGAAGGGATAGTCTTCGCTGGTGCGCAGACCCAGCCACATGTAGTATGTGTCCATTCCGCTGACCGGACGGATGTCGAACGAGAGCGTGTCGTTCTTCTCCCACCCTGATATTGGTGTCGATGCGTAGCGGTCGTACACAAGCTTGCGGTTGCAAGCCGACAACGCCAGCAGCAACACAACAGCCAGTAGTGCAAAACATTTGCTATTTTTCATTTTCCTTACTTGTTACTTATAAAAGCAAGAATAGGTGCCAGAACCGACACCTTCATATTGATTTTATATGCGGCAAAAGCCAACAAGGCGGACCTGTCTGTACTGATTTCGCGCCTTGTTGACTTTGATTTGCATTTCTTATATACCTTTATTTCTGTGCTTCAGCATTGGGCTGGGCCTGCGGTTTGGGCTGCTGGGGCTGCTGAGCGGCAGCTTGCTGCGGCTGATTGGACTGATGGTGCGGCTTAGACTGCTGCTGTTGGGGCTGCGGCTTGGGCTGCTGAGCCTGCTGTCTGGCAGGTTGCTGCGGCTGATTGGGCTGATGCTGTCGGTCGGCAGTAGCCGGTCTGGGCTGCTTCTGTTCACGCTGCTTGGGCTGTTTGGGCTCGCGCTGCTGAGCGGCAGGCTGTCGGTTTGGACGGTTCTTTGCCTTCTTCTTTTTCTTGGCCTTGTCAAAACGGCTGATATCGGCATCTGCCAGGAGGTCGGCGGGACGATCCTGCGTGCTGACAGCATCTCCCTCGTCGAGCGCTTCGGGCTTTTCGCCACGTCGGTTCATCTCAATCACGGCACGCGCACGCTCTGCCGTGATGGTGATAAGATTTGCAGCAATCGACTTGTCGGTAGAATAGGTCACCAGTCCGGCAAGTATGTCGGTCTTGAAGAGATACCAATCGCTGTCAATGGTCTGCAATATGATGTCGCGTGCAGGCATTCTGCGTCCTGCTTCAACGTAGTCGTCAACCTCATAGTTGAGACAACACTTCAATTTTGCGCACATTCCGGCAAGCTTCTGCGGATTGAGCGAGATGTCCTGAAGGCGTGCCGCATTGGTACTTACGCTCACAAAGTTCTTCATCCAGGTTGCGCAGCAAAGCTCACGGCCGCACGGTCCGGTTCCCCCTATGCGTCCTGCTTCCTGTCGAGCACCAATCTGTTTCATCTCAATACGTACGTGGAAGGTGTCAGCCAGAACCTTGATGAGCTGTCGGAAGTCAACGCGCTCGTCGGCGATATAGTAGAATATCGCCTTGTTGCCGTCACCCTGATACTCCACGTCGCCTATCTTCATCTGCAGTCCGAGGTCCTTTGCTATCTGACGGCTTTGTATCATGGTGCCGTGTTCGCGGCTTTTTGCCTCATAATACTTGTCCATGTCAGTAGGCTTTGCAATGCGATAGACGCGCTTTATTTCGTCGGGCGACTTCAGGTTTGCCTTCTTCACCTGCAGTTTTACAAGTCGTCCGGTCAGCGTTACTACTCCGATGTCGTGTCCGGGACTTGCTTCTACAGCCACGGTGTCGCCCTTCTGCAGGTCGAGATGATTGACATTGTGATAGTAACCCTTTCGTGTGTTCTTGAACTGCACCTCAACCAGGTCAGTATCCTCCTCGTTTCCGGGCACGTCATACAACCAGTCGTAGGTGTTGAGCTGTCTGTCCTGCCTACCGCAAGCGCAGTGGCAGAGCCCGCGATCGGTATCGCGGGATATATGGAATTGCATGTCCTTGAATTCTTTCATCTATTTGCGTGTTATATATATTATTGATTGTAGAGCTATGTCGAAGAACATCATCTTGGAATTGGCGTTCTGTGTGACGTCGCGCAATGCCCTTTCGAACATCTCGCTGAACTCGATGATGTTGCCTTCGTTGATGAACGGCGCGAAACGCGACGCAAACTGTTCTTCATTTACAGTCATATAGGTGAGCCGAGGGTCGTGGAAGTTGTACATGAAGTTCTCGCGTATCATACGGCTGAAGTACACCAGCAGTCGCTTTTGCTTCTCGCGGCCGAACGCCGCAATGCTTTCGCTCCACTTCTTGAGTTCCTTGACGCGCTTGGCGTATGCCAATCGCATGAGCATTGTAAACAGATCGAAGAACATATTGTTCTCGTTGCCTGTCTGCAAGGCTCCGGTGGCAGTCGTCCACGAACCTCCTGCTATGCGTGCAATGCGATGGGCGAGGTCTGCTTCGATTCCACATCGTGCCACGAGAGCCTGCTCTATGTCGTCGTCGGCTATGCGCTTGAAGTCGAACCGTTGCGTTCGGCTGCGTATGGTTTCAAGCAATCGGCCCGAATCTTCGCTCACAAGTATGAACACTGTTTGCGTAGGTGGTTCCTCAAGCAGCTTGAGCAGCTTGTTGGCACTTGTCTGGTTCATACGCTCGGGCAGCCATACTATGCACACCTTGTATCCGCCCTGGCTCGACTTCATGCTCAGTTTGCGCGACAGGGCATCGCTCTCGGCACCCGTGATTACGGCCTGCTGGTTCTCGGCATCCATCTGTACCATCCACTGTTCGAGCGTAAAATACGGGCCTTGCATTATCATCTCGCGCCACTGACCGGCAAAGTCGTCGCTCGTGGGCTGGTGTTCTGAGCCCATACTGGGCTTCTTTATTGTGGGATAACTGAACACGAGGTCGGGGTGGGTCCACTGCTTCAGCAAGCGGCTGTGGCCCAGCAGTTCGGATGCGAAAGCCATAGCAAGCGCCATTTTGCCGCAGCCCGTCGGACCGCAGAACAGCATTGCATGTGGCACACGACCCTCGTCGATGAGCTGTCGCAACTGCCTTTTGGCCTCATTCTGGCCTATCACTTCGTCAAACTGCATATTTTGAGTTTTGAATTTTGAGTTTTGAGTTTTGAATTGTTGCCGATGGCAATTGTGAGTTTTGAGTTTTGAATTGTGAATTATTGCGACTTCTATCGCAATTTTGAATTTGGAATTATGAGTTTTCGGTATTGGATTTTGAAAAATTCAACATTGAATAATTCAAAATCGCAGGCGAAGCCGAGAACAATTCAAAACTCAAAATTCACAAATCAAAATTCAAACATCTTACAGCAACCTCTTTGCCACCTCCCTAACCGAGTCGACTGCCGACACGGTGTAGAAGTGTATGTTGTGAACTCCGGCTGCGTAGAGCTGTCGGCATTGCTCAGTGGTCCACTCGATGCCCAACTGCCGGGCGTCATCATCGGTCTTGCACTTGAGCACTTCCTGCGCCAGTTCCTGCGGAAGGTCGCAATGGAAGGTCTTGGGCACTACCGTCAGCTGCGACAACTTGGCAAATGGCTTCAGTCCGGGAATGATTGGCATCGTTATGCCCATTGCACGGGCACGCTTCACAAAGTCAAAATACTTCTGGTTGTCGTAGAACAGCTGCGTAACGGCATAGTCGGCTCCGAGGTCCTGCTTCTGCTTAAGATACTCCATATCCATCTCGATATTGGGTGCCTCTTCATGCTTTTCGGGATAGCACGCCACTCCGAATCCGAACTTACCTGTGGGGTTCTTGATAGGAGTTCCGTCGTTGAAGAATCCTTCGTTGAACCTATTCACCTGCTCTATCAGCTCTGTCGTGTGCGAATAGCCGCCCGGTGTTGCCACAAAGCGACTGTCTTCCTTCGCCTTGTCGCCACGCAACAGCAGCAGGTTTTCGATACCGAGAAACTGAAGGTCGATGAGTTCGTACTCTATGTCGAACGCGCTCGCTCCGCTGCATATCACGTGCGGGATGACAGGAATGCCGAACTTGTTCTGTATGGCGGCAGCTATAGCCACCGTGCCAGGACGCCGGCGCAGGCGCAAACGCTCGTATTGTCCGCCCTCCACTTCACGATATACATACTCGCTGTGGTGGGTCGTTATGTTGATGTACGCCGGATTGAATTCCTTAAACTTCTCTATCGTCGAGAACAGGCGTTCTGTTCCGGTGCCCTTCAGAGGCGGCAGCACCTCAAACGAGAAGTGTTTGCTTCCGTCGGTGCTGTTCAGTATATCCTTGATGTCCATTTTTCGTTGATGTATTGATTATCCTAAAAAGCCTGTGTTTTCTACTTTTCTATTTCTTCACCGTGCTCCATGCGTAAGCCATCACAATGGCATAACCCACGAGCGGGATGAAGAACGGCAGCACGAAGTTGCCTGCATGGTCGGCAGCGTAGCCCATCAGCAGGAATCCGCAGCCACCTACGGGGGTCATCATGAGTATCGACGAGGCGCTCTTGGTGAGTCCGCCGAGTCCGCGCAGGGTGAGTGCGAAGATTGTCGGGAACATGATAGCCTCGAAGAAGTAGTTCATCATCAGCGCAGCCATCGAAATGTTGCGTCCCAAGTCGAGCAGCAGCACAGCGATACAAGCCACCGTACCCACTGCACAGATGAGCAGATACTTCTCGGCTGGCACATTGCTCATCACGGCGGCACCTATGAAGCGCGCCAGCATGAACAGTCCCAATCCTACGGTCAGCACCGTAGAGGCTGTGACTGGCTCCATCCATCCCTGACCGGTGACATAGTTGATGAAGTAAGAATTGATTGATATCTCTGCCACTTCATAAGCGAGCAGCGCCGAGAGTCCGAAAACGAAACTGCGGTTCTTGAACAGTCGCGAGATGTTGTGTCCGCCCTGCTGTGTCTCTTTGTCGTCGGTGTGCTGTATTTCGGGCAGGTTGACGTGCGAGAAGATTACGGCAATGAGCAGCACAAGGACACCCATAATAGAATAAGGTATCACGGCGTTGCTGCCGTCGCCTGCCGATTCGCTCTGAAAGAGGAAGCTGCCCACGACGAGTGTGGCAAACATCGAGCCTACTCCGTTGAACGACTGCGAGAAGTTCAATCGTGCTGTGGCAGTCTCTTTAGGTCCCAACTCCGTAACGTAAGGATTGGCAGATACCTCCAGAAACACGAGTCCGCATCCTATGATGAACAGCGCCACCAGATAGGGATAGAACGTTCCCGCCATAGAACACGGTATGAACGCCAGCGAACCTAATCCGAACAGCACCAGTCCGGTCACCACTCCGCGTCGATAGCCCATACGGTTGATGAACAGTCCTGCGGGAATGGCCATGAGGAAATAGCCCATGTATGTGGTCACCTGTATCAGCGACGACTGTGTTATGGTGATGTCGAGCTCGGTCTGGAAATGCTTGTTGAGCACGTCGAGTATGGCGCGAGCGAAGCCCCACATAAAGAAGAGTGAGGTGATGAGAATGAACGGCACGGCATACTGCTTGCTGCTCAGTGATAACTTGTTTTCTTTCATAATGTGCAAAATTAGACAAAAATACTGAATTATAAGAAGTTTGCCTTAAAAAAGTAGTCCTTTTGCATTGCAAAAGGGCTACTTTTGGAGTGCAAAAGGACTACTTTTGGAATGTAAAAGGACTACATTTGAAGCGCAAAAGGACTTCTTTTGAAAAGCAAGCGGATTTTTCGGGGATTTCAAAGGGAATTTTCGGGGTATTCAAGGGGAATTATAGACAACAAGGAAAAGAATTTTCTGTGACTCCATCAAGCAAGAATAGGGGCTGGCATAAAACAAGGCTCGTCCGAAATTAGTAGTTACACCACAGCTTTTAACAAAGGCCAAATTGTAAAAGGCGTGTGTGTCAGAAGTCGAAAAGATAAGAAGAAGGCTATCTATAGGAGGGTATAGCATCCCTGCTATACCCACTCAATCAACTGTAAATTAAGACTTAGTGGGTAGGGCGGGGATGCCCTACCCTCCTACTATTCACATTGACGGCTCACTCCTGAACCTGAGTTTATGATACCACCGCTCCAATTCTCTGACTAACATTAAAACAACATAGCCCGGAGCGATGCCCTACCCTTTATACACATCTTTGACAATTCTCAACATCTCACATTTGCAGAAGAAATTGTCAAGTCCTGTTTTGAAAGTTGTATATCCTGGACGTG
>JAIJMN010000415.1:0-1028 GCA_022735715.1 Prevotella sp. | reverse complement strand
GTCAAGTAATATATATTCATTGGCCATTTAATATATATTCGTTGGCCATTTAATATATATTCGTTGGCTATTTAATATATATTACTTTGCCAATGAATACGTATTACTTTTACAGACTATTTTCCCCTCCTTTTCCAGTGCGTGCCAAATAGAATAACGTGCCTCCGGATTTATGCGTTCTATCTCCTCAAATACTCTCCGCATATCAGTACGGTTGGACACTTTTTCGTAAGGACAATTCTTTAATTGTTTCTCATAACTGCACAGGTATGCGTATTCCTTGATATCGCTCTCCTTGACCAGACACAGAGGTCGGATTATGGTGAGTGGCATCTTGGTCATTTGCATTACGGCTGGCATTGTTGAGAACGAGCCTTGAAAGAATTGGTTGAGCATAGCCGTGTGGATGATGTCGTCCATATGGTGACCAAGGGCTATCTTGTTGAAGTTGAAATCTTGGGCGAAACGGAAGAGGGCTTTGCGGCGGTGCCATGAGCATAGAAAACAGGCAGGTTTGTCTGTTTTGTTTGTATCGTCAAATTCTGTTGTGATGAAATGTAGCCTTACTCCATGCTCGTTTGCAAATCGTTCCAAATACGATGTATCCGATTCGTAATGGATGTTTTTCATACGTACATGTACTGCTTCAACTTCTATTTGGGGCTTGAATATACGCTGGCGACGTGCGAGCATCTCAAGCAGACACAACGAATCTTTTCCTCCTGAAAGTCCGACGAGGATACGGTCGCCGTCAGCGAGCATAGAGTAGTCGGTGAGTGCCTTTTGAAACTGCTTGTAGAGTAGATGGTTAAGAATCTGTTTGCGGGTTCTCATTTCTCCTGAAAATAATTCTTTAAACTAACGTATTCAATTTGTCTACTTGAATACAAGGTAAACGGCTGCTATTATAAAAACGAAAGCAAGCAGATGATTCCATTTCAATGTCTCGCCCTGAAACATAATGTTGGCAATGAATGCGAACACAATAAGACTGATGCACTCTTGCACCACTTTCAGTTGTACAAGTG
>JAIJMN010000414.1:0-1037 GCA_022735715.1 Prevotella sp. | reverse complement strand
GATTTCGAGGACGCTATCGAGAACTATAAGCGTGTGCTTGAGATTACAGGCGACATCGCTGCCAATATCATCGAGCCTAACTCGGAAGATGTTGACCTTGAGGGACCGCACCTTGTAGACGGTCGCATGCACTACGCATCGAAGACCTACGAGAACATCGAGGCTACACGTCAGGCTGGCTTGTGGGGTATATCTATGCCTCGCCGCTACAACGGCCTTAACATGCCTATCACTCCGTACTCTATGGCTTCGGAGATTGTTTCGTGTGCAGACGCAGGTTTCCAGAACATCTGGTCGCTTCAGGACTGTATAGAGACTCTCTACGAGTTCGGTTCGGAGGAGCAGCGCCAGAAGTATATCCCGCGTGTTTGTGCAGGCGAGACTATGTCAATGGACTTGACCGAGCCTGACGCAGGTTCCGACCTTCAGCGCGTTATGCTCAAGGCTACTCAGGACGAAGACGGCACATGGCGCTTGAACGGTGTTAAGCGTTTCATCACCAACGGTGATTCTGACATCCACCTCGTGCTTGCACGTTCTGAGGAAGGCACACGCGACGGTCGCGGTCTGTCGATGTTCATCTACGACAAGCGCGACGGTGGCGTTACTGTCCGTCACATCGAGCACAAGCTTGGTATCCATGGCTCACCTACATGCGAGCTTGTATACAAGAATGCCAAGGCAGAGCTTTGTGGTTCTACACGTCTCGGACTCATCAAGTACGTCATGGCTCTTATGAACGGTGCACGTCTTGGCATCGCCGCACAGTCGGTAGGCGTAAGCCAGGCAGCCTACGATGAGGCTCTGAAATATGCACGCGAGCGCAAGCAGTTTGATACAGAGATTGTGAAGTTCCCTGCTGTTTACGATATGATTGCCCGCATCAAGGCAAAGCTCGACGCAGGTCGCTCTATCCTCTATCAGACAGCACGCTACGTAGACATCTACAAGGCTCTTGAGGACATTCAGCGCGAGCGCAAGCTCACAGCCGAGGAGCGTCAGGAACTGAAGAAGTACTCACGTCTTGCCGATGCCTT
>JAIJMN010000120.1:0-7423 GCA_022735715.1 Prevotella sp. | reverse complement strand
TTCTCAAACTCGTCCCAGTTGAAGTCTGCCAACGGCTGTACGTTCTTTAAATCTGACATAAAAAATTAAATGTTAAAAATGTAATTAATAAAGTTAGACTTTATGTGAATTAAAAATCAGGGGGCAAAGTTAGACATATTTTCTTAAAACACAGATACTTGTAGATGATTTTGATGTATGGTTAATAATAATTAACGTTTTAGGGCGTCGTAAAAGGCTTCAGTATGTGGCGTTATGCGACTTATTACCTTAATTATTAATCGAAATGCTTTGTGTTCTGCTTATTTTAAACTAACTTTGCAGAAAATATAACGTTATATGGGAATTTTTGGATTTTTTAATAAGAACAGAAAGGAAGTCCTCGACAACGGACTCGAAAAGACAAAGCATAGCGTATTCGACAAGATACAACGTGCAGTAATGGGCAAGTCGACTGTCGACGACGAGGTGCTCGACAATCTTGAGGAGGCTCTGATTACATCGGATATAGGTGTGGAGACTACTCTTAAGATTATCAAGCGCATTGAGGAACGTGTGGCTCGCGACAAGTATGTGTCGACATCCGAGCTTAACGGCATCATGCGCGACGAGATTGCTTCGCTCCTTACCGAGAACCATACTGGCGACAACGACGATTGGGATTTGCCTGCAGAGCACAAGCCTTATGTCATATTGGTTGTCGGAGTCAACGGCGTTGGCAAGACTACGACCATCGGCAAGCTTGCCTATCAGTTCAAGAAGGCAGGCAAGAAGGTTTATCTTGGTGCTGCCGACACCTTCCGTGCTGCCGCTGTAGAGCAGATTTGTATATGGGGTGAGCGTGTCGGTGTGCCGGTAGTGAAGCAGCAGATGGGTTCCGACCCTGCTTCGGTGGCTTTCGACACATTGTCTTCTGCTAAGGCAAATGGTGCTGATGTTGTTATTATCGACACAGCTGGACGTCTGCACAACAAGGTGGGACTGATGAACGAGCTGAAGAAGATAAAGGATGTTATGAAGAAGGTGTTGCCCCAGGCTCCTGACGAAGTGCTCTTGGTTCTCGATGGCAGTACCGGACAGAACGCTTTCGAGCAGGCCAAGCAGTTCTCGCAGGTTACCCAGATCACTTCGCTTGCCATTACCAAGCTCGACGGCACAGCCAAGGGTGGAGTGGTGATAGGCATCAGCGACCAGCTCAAGGTGCCCGTGAAGTATATCGGACTTGGCGAGTCGATGGAAGCTTTGCAGCTGTTCAACAAGCGCCAGTTTGTCAATTCGTTGTTCAAACAGGATTAAGATAAGGAAGATTGATGAAGAAAGGACAGATAGATATCATAACGATGGGATGTTCCAAGAATCTCGTCGATAGCGAAACGCTTATGGCTAAGTTTGAAAAGGCAGGCTATAAGTGTACGCATGATGCAAAACGAATAGAGGGAGAGATTGTTGTTGTCAATACCTGCGGATTTATTGAAGACGCAAAGCAGGAGAGCATTGACACCATTCTCGAACTTGTACAGGCTAAGGAAGAGGGACGTATAGGCAAGTTGTTTGTCATGGGTTGTCTCTCGCAGCGATACAAGGAGGATTTGGAGAAGGAGATTCCTCAGGTAGACAAGTATTACGGTAAGTTCAATTACAAGCAGCTGCTTGTGGATCTGGGCGAACCCGAAACTCCTGCTGTCGACTCTGCCGACCGTCATATTACTACTCCTCGCCATTATGCCTATATCAAGATAAGCGAGGGTTGCGACCGCCATTGCGCCTATTGTGCCATACCTATCATTACGGGCAGACACGTCAGTCGTCCAAAGGAAGAAATCCTTGCAGAAGTGCGCGAACTTGTAGAGCGTGGTGTTAAGGAATTCCAGATTATCGCCCAGGAACTTACCTATTATGGCGTTGACATTGACGGCAAGCGACATATTGCCGACCTTATAGCCGACATTGCCGATATAAAGGGTGTTAAGTGGGTGCGTCTGCATTACGCCTATCCCAATCAGTTCCCGCTCGAACTGCTCGATGTGATACGCGAGAAGCCTAACGTGTGCAAGTATCTCGACATCGCCTTGCAGCATATCTCGGATAATGTATTGACACGCATGCACCGCAATGTTTCCAAGAAGGAGACAATGGAGCTGATTGAAAAGATTCGCCAAGGTGTGCCAGGCATCCATCTGCGCACAACACTTATGGTAGGCTTCCCTGGTGAGACCGAGGAAGACTTCCGCGAACTTGTCGACTTTGTCAAGTGGGCACGCTTCGAACGTATGGGAGCTTTTGCCTATTCGGCCGAAGACGGTACGTATAGTGCCGAGCATTATGAGGACGATGTGCCACAGGAGGAGAAGCAGTGTCGACTCGACAAGCTTATGGCTGTGCAGCAGCGTGTTAGTGCCGAGGTAGAGGCGCGCAAGATAGATTCTGTACTTAAGACCATTGTCGACCGCAAGGAAGGCGAGTATTATATCGGACGTACCGAGTTCTGCTCGCCTGAGGTCGACCCTGAGGTACTGATCAAGTCCGACCGCCGTCTGCGTGTAGGAAGCTTCTATAATGTACATATTACTGATAGCGACGACTTCGACCTCTATGGCGAGGTGGTCGACTGACTGACGTTAAGCTAACCGGATGTCTGTATGAACAACAAGGAATACATAGCCGAACTGTCCCGACATACGGGATTCTCTCAGGATGATACACAGCGCATGGTGCGTTGTGTAGTGGAGGGTATGTCGCAGAAGTTTGATGAAGGCATAGGAGTCTCGATAGCCAGTTTCGGAGTTTTCGAGATTAAGAAGCGCATGGAGCGTATTGTTGTCAATCCATCAAGTGGTCAGCGTATGCTTGTGCCGCCTAAGATTGTTGTGACATTCAAGGCAGAGACATCGGCACGTAAAACAGCCAATGTTCCTAAAGGCTTTGTCGACATCAGCGACTTTGGTAGAGTCCTGACCGAACGCTACGGCTTGAACGACAATGATGCCTTCAGCTTTGTACATTTCATGTTTGCTACAGTCAGCGAAGAACTTCTTGTGCATCCCGATGCTACGGTTAAGATAAAGGGACTCGGCACGTTCAAGACGGGTCGAGGCAAGTATTCTTTCTCTCCTGAAGTGATGCTGCGCGACCGCATCAACCGACCCTTCTTGCAGTTCGAGACGGTAATACTCAATGATGGAGTAGACTTCTCCGAAATGGATGAGGAAGACTTTGCCGATTCAGAAGGCAATGATGAGGTTAACGACGAGGTGGATAATGTGGCTGAAATTGAAGCTGATATGCAAGAAGCTATGGCAGAAGAAGAGCTTGCAGATGCCGAAGTGGAATTTGAAGAAAAGGAGAATGGGCCTGCTGTCGTACATACTGACAATACAAGTACAGAGGAACAACCTACTGAATCAGATAAAACAGAGGAACAACCTGCTGAAACAGACAAGATTGAGGAACAGCCGTCAGAGAGCGAAACAGCCGATGTGCATTGTGAATGCAGCAAGATCGAAGCACATGCTTGTGCCCAATCGTCAGAAGAACAGACCGAACGTGAACGCTGTCGCAAGATGGCAGAACTCCTCATGTCCAAGAAGATCATTGACAAAGAAGAAGAGCCCCAAATGGTTTGTCGCCAGAAGAATCCCCGACTGACGTATTGGCTCTCAGCCCTGTCGTTCTTGCTGCTTATAGGCATAGGAGCCGGACTATATGCGCTTTATGTCAGAATAGAGACCCGAAATCAAGCTATCGAGAAACTTGAGAAGCAAATAGAGGAAAGAAAACAGGCGCTCTCGAAGCAGACTGTTACAGACAGACGTAATGTCAAATCAGTCCAAAGTCCCGACAGCCAAGCAGCTGCAATCGATAAAGAGGCTATAGTCGAGAGCAAGGCAGTAGTTCAGAATAGGCCATCTGTAGAGAAAGAGCCTGCCGTAGAAGTTAAGCCACAGGTGCAGACCGGCATAACCGACTACAACTATGACGCACGTGTCAGAACCGGAGCTTATGTGATAGTAGGCATCGACCATGTGGTGACAGTCCAGAAGGGGCAGACCCTTGCGTCTATAAGCAAGGCTTTCCTCGGCGACGGTATGGAGTGTTATGTCGAAGTGCTTAACAAGTGTACTGATGTGAAGCCAGGCGACAGGCTGAAGATTCCCAAGCTGAAGCTTAAGAAAAGAATGAGAAACTACAGCTGACGGTACGCCAAAGTTCACTTCCCTTATATTATTAATAAGGTGTAGATTGTTGTCATGTTGCTTTTTGTCAACAAAAGAGGGTGCAGACATGCAGTTTTTGCCCTTCCGGAATAAATAAGTAGGTTTTATTTGTTCTTCTCGAAAATAAATTGTAACTTCGCTATCGAAAGAACATTTAAATATTAACTTAATAACAGACAGCACATGAAGAAGTACAACTTTAACGCTGGTCCTTCAATACTCCCTCGCGAAGTGATTGAGAATACAGCAAAGCAGATTTTAGACTTTAACGGCTCAGGACTCTCTTTGGCAGAGATTAGCCATAGAGCCAAGGACTTCCAGCCTGTAGTAGACGAAGCTGTAGCCCTTATCAAGGAGCTTTTAGGAGTTCCCGAGGGATATTCAGTTTTGTTCCTTGGTGGAGGTGCCTCGCTTGAATTCTGTATGGTTCCTTTCAACTTCCTTATCAAGAAGGCTGGTTATCTCAACACCGGTACTTGGGCAAAGAAGGCTATGAAGGAAGCCAAATTGTTCGGAGAGGTAGTAGAGGTGGCTTCATCAGCCGAAGCTGGCTACACTTATTATCCGAAGGACTACGAATGCCCTGCTGATTTGGATTATTTGCACATCACTACTAACAACACGATTTACGGTACTGAAATCCGTAAAGAACCCGATGTTCCCGTACGGCTCATTGGTGACATGTCGTCTGATATCTTCAGCCGCCCAATTGACGTGGCTAAGTACGACTGTATCTATGCCGGTGCTCAGAAGAATCTCGCCATGGCAGGTGTTACACTTGTCATCGTTAAGGATGATGTTTTGGGCAAGGCTCCTCGTCAGATTCCTACAATGCTCGACTATCGCACACACGTAGACAAGGGCTCTATGTTCAACACTCCTCCAGTAGTGCCCATCTATTGCGCTCTTGAGACATTGCGTTGGATTAAGAAGAACGGTGGAGTAGAGGAGATGGACTGTCGTGCCAAGGAGCGTGCAGACATGCTGTATGCCGAGATCGACCGCAACAAGTTGTTCCGTGGTACGGTAGAGCCGGAGTCTCGCTCACTCATGAACATCTGCTTCGTAATGAACGACGAATACAAGGATCTTGAGAAACCATTCCTCGACTACGCAGTAGCTCATGGCATGGTAGGCATCAAGGGCCACCGTTCAGTAGGAGGATTCCGTGCAAGCTGCTACAATGCTCTCCCGCTTGAGTGCGTAGAGGCTCTCGTTAAGTGCATGCAGGATTTTGAGGCTGAGCACTGATTGTAGTGTTTTCTTATCGTATAATTTTTAAAAATCGTTTACTATGAAAATATTGGTGGCAACAGAAAAGCCGTTTGCAGCAGCAGCCGTGAATGGTATTAAGGCAGAAATTGAAGGAGCAGGCAACGAACTTGTTCTTCTTGAGAAATATACTGACAAGCAGCAGCTTCTTGATGCTGTAGCCGATGCCGACGCAATGATTATCCGTTCTGACAAGGTTACTCCTGAGGTGCTCGACGCTGCCAAGCAGCTCAAGATTGTAGTTCGTGCAGGTGCCGGCTACGACAATGTTGACTGTGCTTATGCCAAGGAGAAGGGTGTTGTCGTAGAGAACACTCCAGGCCAGAACTCTAATGCTGTTGCCGAACTTGTATTCGGTTTGCTGGTTTATGCCGTTCGCAATTTCTATAACGGTAAGTCTGGCTCCGAACTCTTGGGCAAGAAGCTTGGTATCCTCGCCTTCGGTAATGTAGGCCGCAATGTGGCTCGCATCGCTAAGGGCTTCGGTATGGAAGTATATGCTTACGACGCTTTCTGTCCTAAGGAAGCTATAGAGGCTGCTGGCGTAACTGCTGTTGATTCGCAGGACGCCCTCTTCGAGAATTGTGATGCGGTTTCGCTCCATATCCCAGCTACTCCTCAGACCAAGCAGAGCATCAACGCTGCTCTTGTAGGCAAGATGAAGAAGAATGCCATCCTCGTCAACACAGCACGCAAGGAAGTAATCAACGAGTCCGAACTGCTCAAGCTTATGGAAGAGCGTACCGACATCAAGTACGTTACCGACATTATGCCTGATGCCGATGCTGAGTTCCGCAAGTTTGAAGGCCGCTACTTCTCTACACCTAAGAAGATGGGTGCACAGACAGCCGAGGCAAACATCAATGCAGGTATCGCCGCTGCCAAGCAGATCAACGCTTTCTTCAGCGAGGGATGCACTAAGTATCAAGTAAACAAGTAATATACAATTAAAAGAGAGTGTGTCAAAACAGAAGTTAGAGGAAGTTTGGGCTTTGCCCGTAGTTAATAGAAGTTAGCGGACATATGTATAAATTGCTGAAAACAAGGCATTTGTCCGTTAACTTCCATTCATCGTAGATGGATTAACTTCTTCTTAACTTCCTCTAACTCCTATTCTGACACGCCCTCTTTAACTGATTCCTTAAAATCTGAAAACGATTAAAAATTTCTTATGGCTACAATAAAACCCTTTAAAGGACTGCGCCCTCCACACGATTTGGTGGAGCGTGTAGAGTCACGCCCCTACGATGTACTTGACTCTGAAGAAGCCCGTGTAGAAGCAGGCGACAGCGAGATGAGTCTTTATCATATCATCAAGCCCGAAATAGACTTTGAGCCTGGTGCAAGCGAGTACGACCCTCGTGTCTACAAGCAGGCAGCCGACAACTTCCGTAAATTCCAGGAGAAAGGTTGGCTTGTACAGGACGACAAGGAGCAGTATTACATCTACGCCCAGACCATGAACGGCAAGACGCAGTATGGTCTTGTTGTGGGAGCTTTCGTCGAAGACTATATGAACGGTGTAATCAAGAAGCACGAGCTTACCCGTCGCGACAAGGAGGAAGACCGTATGAAGCACGTACGTGTATGCGATGCCAATATCGAGCCTGTATTCTTTGCCTATCCCGACAACAGCGTTCTCAACGAACTCATCACTCGTTATGCAGCTACAACTCCTGTTTATGACTTCATAGCACCTATTGACGGTTTCCGCCATCAGTTCTGGACAATTTCCGACGATAAGGACATTGCCACCATTACTGAGGAATTCCGCAAGATGCCTGCCCTCTACATTGCCGATGGCCATCATCGTAGTGCAGCAGCTGCCCTTGTAGGTGCCGAGAAGGCTAAGCAGAATCCGCAGCACGTAGGCAATGAAGAGTACAACTACTTCATGGCAGTATGCTTCCAGGCTTCACAGCTTACCATTCTCGACTACAACCGTGTAGTAAAGGACC
>JAIJMN010000119.1:0-7427 GCA_022735715.1 Prevotella sp. | reverse complement strand
CTATATCATGGCTGGCTTTATTGTCAGTCCGCACATGCCGTATACCATGTCCGTCATCGACCGCAGCGACATCAAGACGTGGGCGGATATAGGTGTGATGTTCCTTCTGTTCTCTTTGGGTCTTGACTTCTCGTTCAAGAAGATTATCAAGATGGGCATAACGCCCGTCATCACCACCCTAACAATCATCTTCGCTATGATGACGTTGGGCATAGTGGTGGGCCATGGATTCGGTTGGAACCGTATGGACTGCATATTCCTTGGCGGTATGCTTGCCATGAGTTCCACCACCATTATATATAAGGCATTCACCGATATGGGACTGCGACAGCAGAAGTTTGCTGGTCCTGTAATGAGTGTGCTAATTCTTGAGGACGTGCTCGCCATAGTGATGATGGTGATGCTGTCGGCACTGGCAAGCGGAGCAAATCCCGATGGAGGTGAGATGATAGGCTCGGTCATGAAGATAGGCTTCTTCCTTGTGCTGTGGTTTGTTGTCGGCATCTTTGCCGTGCCCCTATTCCTGCGCCTTACGCGCAAGCTCATCAACAACGAGACTCTGCTCATCGTGTCGCTCGGACTGTGCTGCCTTATGGCAGTGGTGTCTACGAAGGTGGGTTTCAGTTCGGCTTTCGGAGCATTCGTTATGGGCAGTATCCTTGCCGAAACCATTGAGGCAGGCAAGATAGAGAAACTTGTAGCCCCCGTGAAGGACCTCTTCGGAGCCATATTCTTCGTGTCGGTGGGCATGCTTGTCGACCCTAAGATCATCGTGAGCTACGCCGTGCCTATCGGTGCATTGGTGCTGACCATACTTGTAGGTCAGGCTGTGTTCGGCACGTTCGGCTTTCTCATAGGCGGACAGTCGCTCAAGTCGGCCATGCGATGTGGCTTTTCGATGGCGCAGATAGGTGAGTTCTCGTTCATCATTGCCTCGTTGGGCGTTTCGCTTAAAGTGACGGGCGAATTCCTTTATCCCGTAGTAGTGGCAGTGTCGGTCATCACCACCTTCCTCACACCTTATATGATACGCTTCTCGGTGCCCTGCTACGGAGTGCTCGAACGTCGTCTGCCCAAGACATGGATACGTGCGCTCAACAACATTACGCTCTCGCATCCGTCTACAGCACCCAAGGGCAACTGGCACAGCCTTATTGCGCAGATGGCACGCATCACGCTCATCTACTCCATCTTGTCCATAGCCGCCATAGCCCTTATGTTCACGTTCTTCCTGCCTTTCGTGCGCCATCTTATGCCCGGCATGCACTGGTGGGCAAACGGAATATGCGGTGTGCTAACCATCATGATTATAGCCCCCTTCCTGCGTACCATTGTTATGAAGAAGAACCACTCCGAGGAGTTCCGTGCATTGTGGGGCGAGAGTCGCACCAATCGTTTGCCGCTGCTTGTCACCATCTTTGTGCGTCTGGTCATAGCCTCGGCGTTCGTGTTCTACATCTGCAATTATCTCACACGCTTCACCAATGCGCTTCTGCTCACTATTGCAGTGGCTATAGTACTCGTAATGATTCTGTCCAGACGACTTAAGAAGCAGAGCATACTGATGGAACGTCTGTTTGTGCAGAACCTTCGTTCGCGCGACATAGAGCAGCAGGTGCTCGGACTCAAGAAACCGCTGTATGAGGGTCATCTGCTCGACCGTGATATACATATATCCGACATTGACGTGCCTGAAAACTCTACTTGGGCAGGACATAATCTTGCCGACCTGCGCTTGAGCAACCGCTTCGGCGTACATGTCAGCAGTATTCTGCGCGGACATCAGCGCATCAATATACCTGGTGCCGATGACATCATCTTCCCAGGCGACCGTCTGCAAGTAATTGGTAGCGACGCCCAGCTTGCCTCGTTGCATGCTGCCATTGATGGCGACATAGTGCCCGACGACCCTGACATAGAGAAGCGTGAGATGCAACTCTCGCAGATTGTCATCGACCGACACTCGCCTTTCGTTGGCAAGACGCTTCGCGAGACCTGCATACGCGACCGCTACAACTGTATGGTTGTAGGCCGTGAGGAGGGCAAGGAAAACCTCTCAATGGTCAGCTCTACCTATCGCTTGCGCCTTGGTGACATCGTGTGGATAGTAGGCGAGGAGGCTTCGCTTCATAGCCTGAAGCTTGCCAATAGTGGCAGCGTGGAGGCTAAGAAATGATGAAACGAGCGGTTTGCCTAATAAAAAAGGTCGTTTGTTGAATTAATTTGTATGTTGACGTACATGTTTATAACTTTGCAATCGTAAAAAGAAAGATTGACTAGAGAGTTATAACAAGACATACATCAGATTACGTTTCATACACATTAAGCAATGTTATTTTACAAAGACTACAATTATTAAATTTATTAGGTAGGTCTGCAGTGGCAGACAATCGTAAATGAATGAATTTTGTTGTTGATTAATAATTCTTTTCGTGAGAAAAGGTATTATACAACGGGACCTGCGTAAGGCCCCGTTTTTTTGTTGGTGCAATCCTATTGCGTCATCGGCAAAAATGAGTAACTTTGCATTTCAGAAACAAATATAACAGGACAATAGCAATGAGAATAGGAATAATAGTGGCTATGGACAAGGAGTTTGCACAGTTGCAGACTCTCGCCACAGACAAGGCCGTCGAGACACACGACGGTCGCACATTTGTCAAGGGCCGTATCGGCGACAATGAGGTGGTGCTGCAGCAGTGCGGCATCGGCAAGGTCAATTCTGCCATTGGTGCAGTTGAGATGATAAACCGCTACAGTCCCGATCTTGTCATTTCGACAGGCGTGGCTGGCGGAGCCGACACTTCGCTCAATGTCACCGATGTAGTGGTTAGTACCGAGTGCTGCTATCACGATGTTTACTGTGGCGACGAGTGCAAGATGGGTCAGGTGATGGGTCAGCCGGCACGCTTTGGCTGTCCTGCCGAACTGGTCAATAAGGCTACATCACTCAGTTGCGGCACTCATGTGCGCAGCGGTCTTATAGTAAGCGGCGACTGGTTTGTCAATACTCGTGAGAAGATGCAGTCGATACTCGACAACTTCCCCGATGCCGAGGCTGTCGACATGGAGAGCTGCTCTATCGCCCAGACGTGCAATATATACAATACGCCGTTCATCAGCTTCCGTATCATCAGCGACATTCCGTTCAAAGACCATAAGGCACAGATGTATTTCGACTTCTGGGAGCGTATGGCCGAAGGCTCGTTCGAGGTGACAAAGGCGTTCCTTGAAAGCATTTAAAGGTAAAATAGTAAAAAAGTAAAAAGGCTAAATCATAAATAATATGGAGAAGATACCAAGCTTTACAATCGATCACAACCGCCTGTTGCGCGGTATATACGTTTCGCGTAAGGACAATGTAGGAGACGATGTAGTGACCACTTTCGACATTCGTATGAAGGAACCCAACCGTGAACCGGCTCTGCATCCGGGCGCTCTGCACACCATCGAGCATCTGGCTGCTACCTATCTGCGCAACGATGCCGAGTGGAAAGACCGCATCGTGTATTGGGGACCGATGGGATGTCTTACGGGCAACTATCTGCTCATGCGTGGCGACTTGCAGCCCGAAGACATAGTAGAACTCATGCAGCGTACATTCCGATTCGTTGCCGACTTTGAAGGCGACATCCCGGGTGCAGCACCGCAAGACTGTGGCAACTGGCTTCTGCACGACCTGCCTATGGCACGTTGGGAGTCGCGCAAGTATTGCGATGAGGTGCTCGACTGCATCAAACCCGAGAATATGCACTATCCGGTACGCTGACAATCCGATACGTATCCCGTAAGGTAATAAAAAAAGGGGATGCACCAAGGCTTCAACGTCTTGATGCATCCCCCATTTTTGTGTTTTTCAAAAACAATCAATATTAACCTATAACCTAACTAAAACCTACTATGTGTAACCTAATAATCAATTCATTCTCAATTGTTCTTACATTATGTATACTGCAATATGTGTACCAACAAAAAAAATGCTGACATCCTGTCGTTGTTAATGACAGAATGTCAGCACTGTTTGTTGTAGGCTATTGTGTCCTCACCGTAGCCTGCGCAATTACACCAATGTGAGTGTGTACAGATATATTACTGCAGCCGGGATTGCCATAAGCGACGAGTCGAAGCGGTCGAGCATTCCACCATGTCCGGGCAGAATGTTGCCCGAGTCCTTAATGCCTATGGTGCGCTTGAAGAGCGACTCTACAAGGTCGCCCCATGTTCCGAAGAACACAACGACAACGCCCATACCAATCCACTGAACTATATTGAGCGACACTTCAGCATTGCCTGCGTGCATGTCAGAATTCTCGTACATGCCTATCAAGGCTGCCACTACTATCACCAGAATGCCGCCTCCAATACTTCCTTCCCAACTCTTGCCCGGCGACACACGTGGAAACAGCTTGTGCTTGCCGAAGAGCGAACCGCTCAGGTAGGCACCCGTGTCGTTGGTCCAAAGGAATATGAACACGCTAAGCGGTAGTAGCGATGAGTATACCACTCCGTCGGCTGTGCCTCTGAATGCCAGTACGTTGAGCATTGAGAGGGGGAGGGCGATGTACATCTGCGACAACATTGTGTATGCCCAGTTGTTAATCGGGTTGGACGCTTTGGTGTAAAGCTCCGATATGAACATATACACCACTGTCAGCAGATAAGGTATGAACACTGCCGAAGGCACTATGCCTGAGCAGAAACCCGCAATGCCGAAGAACAGATAAACGCCTGCCACGGTGGCGAGAAAGCGGTTTACCGTCACGTTCTCTATATTGTTTACTATGCCTGTATACTCCCACACGGTCAGTCCGGTGACAAGTGCAAACAACAGTATCATTGCCTCGGGGCGCAGAAAGCATGTCACTACAGCTGCCACGAATATCACGCCGGTAATCGAGCGCACGATGAGATTTTTCATTTTATCACTCATAGTCTGAAAGAAGTTAGTTTTATTAGTATTTTCTTATTGGCTGCTGAGGCCATAAGCCTCCTCTATTCTTCTTTGTGTTTTGCTGCCTCATGCTCTTCCTGTGCCTTGCGTACTTCTTCGGGCATATCCTCAAGCTTTGGCAGATTGTCCTCGATTATCTCTTCCGAGCGGCTCACCCATGGGCGTTTGCCGAATATGCGCTCCACGTCTTCAGCGAATATCACCTCGCGTGTCATAAGCAGCTCAGCCAGTTGGTTGTGTCCCTCGCTGTGCTCCTTGAGTATCTGCTTGGCGCGTGCATACTCGTCGTTGATCATCTTGAGTACCTCGTCGTCCATAATCTTTGCCGTTGTCTCCGAGTAGGGACGCTGGAACTGATACTCCTGCTGGTTGTAATAGCAGATATTGGGCAGTCGGTCGCTCATGCCGGCATAGGCTATCATGCCGTAAGCCGACTTGGTAGCGCGCTCCAGGTCGTTCATTGCTCCTGTAGATATATGTCCGGTGAAGAGTTCCTCGGCTGCACGTCCGCCCAGCAATGAGCACATCTCGTCGAGCATCTGCTCCTTGGTTGTAATCTGACGTTCTTCGGGCAGATACCATGCTGCACCCAGTGCACGTCCGCGTGGCACAATGCTTACTTTTACGAGCGGATTGGCATGCTCGCAGAACCATGACACTGTGGCGTGTCCGGCTTCATGAAGTGCAATGGTGCGCTTCTCGTCGTTGGTCATCACCTTTGTCTTCTTCTCCAGTCCGCCGATGATGCGGTCTACGGCATCGAGGAAGTCCTTCTTGCCTACTGTCTTCTTGTTGTGACGCGCAGCTATAAGGGCAGCCTCATTGCATACATTTGCTATGTCGGCACCCGAGAATCCCGGTGTCTGGCGTGAGAGGAAGTCTATGTCGACAGTATGGTCAATCTTCACCTTGCGCAGATGCACGTTGAATATCTCCTTGCGCTCGGTAAGATCGGGCAGGTCAACGCTAATCTGGCGGTCGAAACGTCCTGCTCGCAGCAAGGCTTTATCGAGCATGTCTACACGGTTGGTGGCTGCAAGTATTATTACACCGCTATTGGTGCCGAATCCGTCCATTTCGGTAAGCAAGGCGTTGAGCGTATTCTCGCGCTCGTCATTGCCTCCCATTGCCGGGTTCTTGCTACGTGCACGACCTACGGCATCAATCTCGTCGATGAAGATGATACATGGAGCCTTCTCCTTGGCCTGACGGAACAGGTCGCGAACACGACTTGCACCTACACCTACAAACATTTCGACAAAGTCAGAACCGCTCATTGAGAAGAAAGGCACGCCAGCCTCGCCTGCTACGGCTTTTGCAAGCAATGTCTTACCGGTTCCCGGAGGACCTACGAGCAATGCACCCTTAGGTATCTTACCGCCAAGGTCGGTGTATTTCTGAGGCTCCTTAAGGAAGTCGACAATCTCTTGCACCTCCTGCTTGGCACCTGCCTGACCAGCCACATCCTTGAATGTTATGCCCAGATCGTTGCCCTTCTCGTACATCTGCGCCTTCGATTTGCCTACGTTGAAGATGCCGCCTCCGACACCTCCGCCTCCGCCGCTTATGCGACGCATTATAAACATCCATAGCAGTACGAAGAACACTATCGGACCGAAGGTGTAGAACAGTGATATGAGTCCGGAGTTGCTGTCCTTCTCATAGCTGTAGTCGGCTATCTTGCCGGTCTGCTGTGCTGCTGACAGATAGGTGTCGAGTGCATCGGCTGATCCATATGTTACACTCACGAAGGGGTCGCGTCCTACTTGCTGGCCCGACTGTCCGAACACGTCGCGTATCTTCTCTGGCTTTACGTACATGCGCAGAGTGCCCTTGTCCTTGTTTATAACTACACTCTTGGCATAGCCCTTCTGCACATAAATCTTGAACTTGGTGTATGTGGCTTCCTGGCTTGCCGAAGGCCCGCCCATCAAGGCATTGCCTCCGTCGGAGAAGAACAGCACAGCCAGAACCACGAGTATAATCGTGTAGACCCACGTCATATTGAATCGTGGCATCTTCGGCTGGTTGTCGCCCATGGGATTCTTTTTGTTGTCCATAATTGTTTGCTCTTAATCGAGGTTTGGCACGTTGGTGATGGCAGCATCCTGCCATAGATTTTCGAGATTATAGAAATCGCGTGCTTCAGGAATGAATATGTGTACGAGTACGTCTCCGTAGTCCATGGCTACCCAATAAGCCTGGGGCAGACCCTGTACGTGTATTGGCTTGTCGCCAGCCTCAATGCGTGCTGTCTCCTCTACGGAGTCGGCAATGGCTTCTACCTGCGACGGCGAATTGCCCTGGCAGATTACGAAGTAGTTGGCTATCGAGCCGTCCAATTCGCGCAAGTCGGCTATCGTTATGTCCTGTCCTTTTTTCTCTTGAATACCTTTGACAATGGCTTCTACAAGTTTGTTCTTAGTTTCCATTCAGATTTCTTTATTGTTTCTTTATTATATATAATAATGTGTGT
>JAIJMN010000118.1:0-7519 GCA_022735715.1 Prevotella sp. | reverse complement strand
ATATAAAGAAATCAAAAGAAATAGACATCCTTGCTTTAGTTGCTAAAGTATGGGAGAAAAAGAAAACTCTTTATGCCTTTGTTGCAGGCTTTGTGTGTCTTGGGCTTGTAGTTGCATTGACTCAACAAAAACTGTATACGGCAAATGTGGTGCTTGCACCTGAAGCGACAAGTATGGGTATGTCGCAGAATCTTAGTGATATTGCTAGTATGATAGGTATAGGGTCTGGCGGAGGAGGAAACAATATTGATGCAATCTATCCTGACGTTTATCCGGAAATTTTTGCATCAAGTGATTTCATAGTTAAACTGTTTGACATACCACTAAATGTAAAAGGGGTAACAAAGACATACTATCGACACATAAAGGAAGATACACGTACCCCTATATTGAGTTACCCTAAATTGTGGATATCAAAACTGTTTGCTAAAAAGGAAAATATAAAGCAAAGCAAAGTTGTCAATCCTTATAGGTTGACTAAAGAACAGGATGGTATTTGTGATGCAATAAGGAAAAGTATAGGCTGTCAGTTGAACAAAGGTACAAGTCTTATTGACATATATGTCACGGATACAGATCCAGAGATTGCAGCGTGTATGGCTGATACACTTAAGAGTAGATTGCAGGAATACATAACATTATACAGAACCAAGAAAGCACGTCAGGACTATGATAATGCCAAAAAGATAAATGCAGAGGCAAAGGTTATCTATGAGCGTGCACGTCAGAAATATGCCAGCTACTCTGATGCTAATAAGGATGTACAGTTGGCTTCGTTTCAATCGATAATTGAAGAACTTGAAAATGATATGCAACTTAAGTTCAACAACTACACCGAAACAGCTCAACAAATGCGTAAAGCAGAAGAGAAAATTCAGGAGAACACACCTGCATTTACAGAGTTGCAAAGTGCTACAGTGCCTTTGAGAGCTTCGAGTACACCTCGTTCTATCATTGTCATAATGTTTGCTATTGCAGGTGTATTTGCCGATGTTGTCTGGGTGTTGTTTTTACAAAAGTTATTCTTCAAAAAATAGTAGATTAATTTAGCTGTTTTTATGGTATATGCTTATCCATACCTTTTGTTGACATTAGCTTTTGGCGTGTTGGCGGTATGTGAAAATTACTATAAGTCATCATCAGAGAAGACGACATATATTAATGTGTTGTCTATAATCCTTTTTGTCTTTTTTTTCGGACTCAGGGGGTACGTGGCGTATGATTGGTCGGCATATTGTCCAGCGTTCAATCAACTTCCCGATTTGCCAACAATGCTTTCTTTGCCATTAAATAAGTGGCCGTGGGAGCCTGGATTTATTGTGTTTGCCATTTTCTGTAAATGGATATATCCCGACTATTTTTTCTTCCAGTTTGCTTGTTCGTTTCTTAACGCCATTCTTCTTTTCCGGTTTTTTCGTAAGTATGTGGACAATATACCGTTTGCATTTGTGATGTTCTTTGCTATGGGGGGAATAGAGATTAGTATAAATCTGTTGAGAAACTCATTGGCAATATTTTTGTTCTTGAATGCAATCCCGTATATTCAAGACAAGAAACCTTTACCTTATTTTACCATATGTTTATTAGGCTGTACGTTCCATTCTTCATGCCTTGCTTATATACCTATGTATTTCATCTTAAACAGAAAGATGAAATACAATGTAATGTTAGCTGTGTTCATCGCTGCAAATATGGTGTATTTGCTACATATTCCAATATTAAAAACTATAATATTATTATTTGTAGATTTACTTATGCCATCAACCAAATTATGGATTGAGGCATATTTAACTATGGATGCGACAACAGGTTCTGTCTTGAGTATAGGATACATAGAACGCTTGCTTACAGGTGTGCTATTATTTTGTTATATGAACAAACTGCGTACTTTACGCGGTTGTAACATATTCGTTAACAGTATGTTCTTTTATCTGTGCATATATCTTTTCTTAAGCGAATTCCGAACTATAAGTGTGAGGTGTTCTTATTTGTTTGTTTTTGCTTATTGGATTACATGGATAGACCTTACAAAATGCTTTACTTACCGCAACAATAAATTATTGTTCATGTCGTTTATTTGTATATATAGTCTTTTGAAAGTTGGTATTGGTAATAATACAGCAATGTCTGATTATTATAATATACTATTTGAAGATAAGACATACAATGAGAGACTTATATTTTTTAGACGTCACTTTAATGATAACATACAATGAGAATACTGTATATTAATTATATGAAACAATATGGTCATTTGAATTTTGACCATATTCATATTGATGCATTGATGTCTGCTGGTCATGATGTACATTTGATTATGCCAAAGAAGTTGGCTGAGAAAATGAATCGTCCTTATGATATGTACGAGTGGATTATTCCTGATTGGATGAACTTTTACTGTAAAAGCGGGGTCATAAACAGATTGTTCTTTATTTTGATATTACTTCTGATTAGAATTAAAACAAAGTTTTCAAAATATGATGTTTGTGTTTTTTCTAATACGGATGAGATCTCACTTGGGCTTGTACGATTACCTATTAAAGAATATCTAATCTGCCATACTAATGCTAGTGATTTTTCAAGTATGATAAAGCACTATTTTTTGAAGAGTTTAGCTTCTAAAAATGATTTCATTGTTTTCAATGAAAGGATGAAACAAGTTTTCGTAGACGACGGTATTGAGAATGTACATATAGTATCACATGGTTGTATGCCTCCATTTGATAAATGTACGTTGAATGATTTACCAAAAGAACTGTCTATGCATAGGCATATTGTTTTTCATCCATCGTCAAAGCCTGAACCTAAATTTCTTGCAGATATTACCTCCAATAAGCGCTTACACAAATTTCTTATTGATAATGATGTAATAATAGTTTTTAGGAATAAGCCTGCTGGTATTGTGGATATTCCAAATGTTGTCTATATAAATCGTTATTTATCAACTGATGAGTATAGGGGGGCATTCTTGAAATCAGATGTGATATTATTGGCATATCCCAAAGAATTTGTTTATTCTGTCAGCGGTGTTAGTTTTGAGTGTGTGTCAAATAGAAAAAACATCTTGCTGTTGAATAATCCCTCATTGGAATACTGTCGTAAGTTTTACAATTATGATCCATTCTTCAAGAATACAGATGAATTGTGTGACAAATTAGCGTGTCTTTTAAGTCACCCTAATGATAATCACTGTATTGTTGAGATTGATAACTTACGACCGGATTATCATAATATTTTTCAAATATAAATGTAAAAATGTTTAATATACAATGTATAATATACCGATATTATTTGTGATTTTCAAGCGTAAGGACGTGGCGTTACGTGCTTTTGCGCAAATTAAAAAGGTGCGCCCAGAGCAGCTTTATATTGCATGTGATGGTGCGTGTCCTAATGTTGAAGGTGAGGCGGAGATGGTTGAAGCTACACGCAAGGCTGTGCTTGAAGCTATTGATTGGGATTGTGAGGTACATACACGATTCCAAAAATCAAATCTTGGATGCAGCATGGGCGTATATACAGCTATCAACTGGTTGTTTGATAATGAGGAACGCGGTATTATCATAGAGGATGATTGTGTGATGCGTGATAGTTTCTTTCCTTTTGTAGAGGAGATGCTTGAACGTTATGCTGATGATACTCGTATAGGATTGGTTGATGGAGCTAATTATATAGAGCATATTAACATGCCAGACTCTTATGTATTCAGCCGATATAAGTCGACTAATGGTTGGGCTACATGGCGTAGGGCATGGCAGTTGATGGATATGGATATGTCGTGGCGTGGCACACCTTACGAGCTGTCTGTAATAAAGAATATGGGATATAAGTCGAAAGATATACGTTATTGGTATTATCGTCTTAAGGCTGTAGACCATAATGAGGTGAGTGCATGGGATTGGCAATGGTATTTTACGCTTGCTGCACATAATATGCTTGGCATAACTCCTAAATGTAATTTGACAACTAATATAGGATTTGGTGAGGGAGCTACGCATACAACAGAAGGTACCACTCCGTCGCAGTATATTTCTACACACGACCTGACTTTCCCTCTACAGCATCCCAAGTTTGTTGTACCTTATCAGCCCTTTGAGCGTGCTTTCTATCATTCCAACAATACGTTGTTCAACCGTATTAAGCAGTTGTTCCCGTTCTGGTTTAAGAATGTAATAAAGCGAATGGTGAGAGGTTGATGTGTGAAGTTTATGTAAATAAGAAATTATTAATGACATGAATCTGAAAATAAATACTGAGCGTGGCGTTTATCGCTATAAGTTTGTGCCAATTTTTCAAGGCATAAAGAGAATTGACAAGAAGATAGCTCACGAGAATCTTCTTATCTTGAAGCGTCTGTGCGATGAGACTGGATTGAAATTCATTCTGTTCTATGGCTCGTTGCTTGGTGCGGTGCGTGAGCATGACTTCATAACCCATGACGAGGACATTGACGTGGTGATGTATAAAAGCGATATGCCGAAGTTTCTAAATTTGCTGTTCGACTTGCGCAAGGAAGGTTTTGAATTGGCACGTTATGAACGTCGTGGATTTCTGTCTATAATCCGTAAGGGTGAATACATCGACGTTTATTTCTACGAGCCTTATCCGCAGGATCCGGAATTGTGGTATTGTTGTCAGGATATATGCAAAAAGGAATATGTGCTTGACCTTATGCCATATGAATTTCTTGGTGACGAGTATCTTATACCGCGCAATTACATAGGCTATATGGAGTACTATTTCGGTTCCAACTGGCGTACACCGATACAGCAGTTTGATTACAACAAATCATTGCTTGCTAAGTTCAAGGAGTATGCCATACAATATATCAAGGCATCGTTGCCTCCAGTTGTAGCCGAATGGCGTCAACGCAAGACTGATGCTCCGAAATTGCAGCATTGGCTTGATAAAATATATAAGGATAGGAAATAACTGAATGGTTTTTCATTTAGCATAATAGGCAAGAATTAAAGATTCAAACTTCTTTATTCTTGCCTATTATCATTTGTTATTTGAATAGTTCTGAGTGCGATCCCAGTCTCACCAATTCTACAATATCGTCATCAATCCAAATTAAAAGGAAATCGTCTTCAATATGGCATTCCATACAACCTTTGTACCCACCTTTTAGGAAGTGAGGTTTGTATTGTGACGGTATAGGGACGTTTTCTGCCAATAGTTTTAGTATCTCAAGCAAGGCTTTCATCTTGGATGGTTGATGAGAGTACTTTTTCAAATCCTTTTTGTATTTGGTAGTCAAGATAAGTCTTCTCATACTCCGCAAGATTTAAGCATAGCTTCCACACTGCTAAGGTCTACTGTTTCTGTAATTTCTGCCCCGTTCTTTATGGAAGCTATATGCTCCTTTGCTTCATTAATGGCAGCTACAGTTTCTGCATTAGGAATATTATCGCCAATGCATTCTTCTGTTGTATCGTCAGAAGCAATAGGGACAATTCTGAAATTACCGAAAATCGCAGACTTCAGCATTAAGTCCATACCTTTCTTTGCCATTTCCAAGAAATGGTTCTGGTTAGTATTGAATTCATTTATAGTTATAACATTCATAGTTCTTGCTTTTTAAATTATTCTTATGCAAATATACAACTTTAGCATCGGTTTTCAAAGTATATAACAGTGAAAAGATGTTTATGCCAGCGATTTGAGAACTTCAACGAGTCGTGCATTGTCAGCCTCGTCTCTTACGGCAAGTCTCACGAGGTTTCTTCCGTCCATATGTTTCTTCTTCCCGCAGTTGCTTATGATAATGTCTTTCTCTATGAGAAGTTCGCATAGTTCTGCTGAAGTGTATTTGCTTGTTACTTCGCACAGGAAATAGTTGGCTTGCGAAGGTATTACTCTCAAGAAACTTATTTGCTTCAATTCTTCATAAAACTTCTCTCTTACTTCGCAGAACTTTCGGCATGCCTTACGATAGTCATTTTCGTATTTGCCGTATATCTGCATATAGTATTCTCCGAATGAGTTGATATTCCATATACTTACTTCTTTCTTTATCTTTTGTATCATTTCTGTGTCTGATGAAGCGAATATACCAAGTCGGAGTCCAGGCACACCATACGACTTTGATATTGATTTCATCACCATCAAATTCTTGTTGCCTGCAAGAATATCATTGTGAAGTAGTGAATTCTTCTCATATTCCTCGGTGAAGTCGACAAAACTTTCATCTACAAGCAGTTTTATGTCTTTCTCGTTACACCATGCTGCCAAACGTTGCACGTCAGCTTTTGGCATAAAATGGCCTGACGGGTTGTCTGGATTAACGAGCATAAGCAGCGAAAGCTGTTTGTCGTTGTAGAAGTTCATTAGTTCATCTGCTGTATATCCAAAGTTAGGGTCAGTAGGTATGAACTGTACTATCTGTTCAGCCTTGAGACGATTTGGATATTCGTCGAATGTTGGGAATATTACTCCGACACGTCCGTTAGTATGTTCTTCCATAACAACCTTTATCAGTTCGGCTGCTCCATTGCCCACTACGACAAAATCTTGCTTTATACCGAAATATTTGCCGGCAAGCATAGAATTCACACCCATGCCCGATGGATAGCTCTCAAGCAAAGTGTCGAAGTTATTGCGTATCTCGTCGCGCATGCGTTTGGGTGGAAAGAAGGGGTTGACCAAATAGCAGAAATCGAGCAATTTGGGAAATCTCCAAAAACCGCCATACCGTTTATGGTATAGCTGAAATCGGTTCTTGTCTTCAGAGAAGAGCGTTGAGGCAATGTCAAGATCCTGTACATCGTCTATCTCATACCATTTCTCGTTGCCAATGGGCAATGCTCTAAGTGATGTATTCTGCAAAAGTGTGAGCACACTGAGTACTTGTTCGTAGTATTCGTTATTTCCCATTACTTTACAATAGGCTTCGAGAAAAGGTATGTATTGTCTTGATGAAAATTCGCGACTGAACTTGTATATGTTAACTGTTTTATAGTATTCTTCAGCTTCTTCGTATCTGAATCCAGTCTTTGGTATGAATTGTAATATACGTCGGCTGTCGTCAATTCTTACCATGGTTCCGTCCATCCACTGTTCGTACTTTGCTACAAGTGCAATATCTTTATCGGGATGGTTTACAAGTTTGTCAATGATGGCATCTTCAACAATAAGGTCTGATTCCATCAGTATGGTGTCGTCATGGCATAGATATTCTTTGGCAAGAGCCAGTGAGTATATGTTGTTGGTCTTGTCGTATATGGGATTATTGACAAACTCTATATTTCTGTCAGGATAGTTGGCTTGTATGTAGTCAATAAGTTTCTGTCCCTCATAGCCTACTACGATAATAATTCTGTCAAGATTGTATTTGGCAAGTTGTATTAAATAGCGATCGATGAGTCTTATACCATTGACTTCCAACATACATTTTGTGTCGTTTTGGGTCAGTTCGCCAAGACGGCGACCCATACCTGCTGCTAATATGATTGCTTGCATATATTTTCTCTCTTTTTCGTAATGCTTATTCTTTCTTATGTTATCTGCAAAAGTACAA
>JAIJMN010000117.1:0-7534 GCA_022735715.1 Prevotella sp. | reverse complement strand
TAGTATACGGGGAACGGTTCGCCCCAATAACGCTGGCGCGAGAAGATAGCGTCGCGCAGACGATAGTTGACCTTGACGCGGCCCAATCCCTTCTCGGTGACGAACTTCTTGGTTGCAGCGATGGCCTCCTTAACGGTCAATCCGTTCAATGAGAAGCCGTCGAGGGTCTGCTTGCCTGCAACGGGCGAGTTCTGAACGATGCCTTCCTTGGCATCGAAACTCTCCTCGCTGACATCGGCACCCTCAATGAGCGGGATGATAGGCAGGTTGAAGTGCTTGGCGAAGGCATAGTCGCGTGAGTCGTGAGCAGGTACTGCCATGATGGCACCGGTGCCGTATCCTGCAAGAACGTACTCTGAAATCCAAATTGGAATGTTCTCGCCGGTGAACGGATTTACGGCGTATGAGCCAGAGAACACACCCGTAACGGAGTGGTTTGCCATACGGTCGAGCTCGGTACGCTTCTTCACGTAGGCGAGATATTCGTCAACCGCTGCCTTCTGCTCGGCTGTGGTAAGCTTCTCAACGAGCTCGCTCTCGGGAGCCAATACCATGAATGTAACGCCGAAGATGGTGTCGGCACGTGTGGTGAAGATGGTGAAGTCGAAGTCCTGACCTGCCACCTTAAACTGCATCTCGGTACCTTCCGAACGTCCAATCCAGTTCTTCTGTGTCTCCTTGATTGAATCGCTCCACTGTATTGTTTCCAGTCCGTCGAGCAGACGCTGTGAATATGCACTGGTGCGCAGACACCACTGCTGCATCTTCTTCTGTACAACGGGGTAGCCGCCACGCTCGCTCACGCCGTTGACTACCTCGTCGTTGGCAAGCACAGTGCCCAGTCCCGGACACCAGTTTACCATTGTCTCACCCAGATAGGCGATGCGGTAGTTCATCAGTGTCTTCTGCTTCTCGACGTCGTTCATAGCCTTCCACTCCTCGGCTGTAAACTCGAGGTGCTCGCTTTCGGCTACGTTCAGGCCCTCGGTGCCCTTCTCCTCGAAGCGAGCGATGAGCTTTTCGATGGGCTGAGCCTTCTGGCATGAGTTACAGAAGAACGACTGGAACATCTTCTGGAAAGCCCACTGGGTCCAGTGATAATACTTAGGATCGCATGTGCGAACCTCGCGGTCCCAGTCGAAAGAGAAACCGATGTTGTCCAACTGCTGGCGATAGCGTGCGATGTTGGCAACGGTTGTAACCTCAGGATGCTGTCCTGTCTGAATGGCATACTGCTCGGCAGGGAGTCCATAAGCATCATAACCCATAGGGTTGAGCACGTTGTAGCCCTCAAGACGCTTGAAGCGTGCATAGATATCGGATGCTATATATCCGAGCGGGTGGCCTACATGCAGACCAGCTCCCGACGGATAGGGGAACATGTTGAGTACATAGAACTTCTGCTTGTTGGGGTCTTCAGTGGTGTGATAGGTCTTGTCTGCCACCCACTGTACCTGCCATTTCTTCTCGATTTCTCTGAAATTGTATTCCATTGTATCTTTTTTTGCTATTTATTTTCAGTTTTATGCAAAGTTACGATTTTTAGCTTACAATATATATAATAATGTGGGAAAAAGTGTAATCAACCAAAAAAGCCTTGCTCCGATTAAGAAGCAAGGCTTTTTCTGTTGTCCCAGGCGGATTCGAACCACCACAAACAGAACCAAAAACTGTTGTGCTACCATTACACCATAGGACAATGTGGCTGCAAAGGTAATAAAAATTCGCCTTGCAGCCAAATTTTTCGGATTATTTCACTGTAATGAGATAATAATTCTTCTTGCCGCGCTGTACGAGAAGATACTTGCCGTCGATGAGGTCTTCGGCTGTAACCACACGGTCGAAGGCTGCAAGTTTCTCCTTGTTGAGTGATACGCCACCGCCCTGAACGAGCTTGCGCATCTCGCCCTTTGAGTTGAACACCTTGACATCATCGCGTGTGAAGAGGTCGACTGCGGGCTGTCCGAGCTGGTCGGCAGGCAATGTGAAGTGGGGCACTCCCTCAAAGATAGAGAGCAGTGTGGCCTCATCGAACTTCTGCAGTGTCTCCTTTGTTCCCTTGCCGAAGAGGATGCTTGATGCCTCCTGAGCCATTTCGAGGTCCTCACGTGAGTGTACCATTGTGGTAACTTCCTCTGCCAGGCGCTTCTGAAGGGCACGACGGCCCGGATCTTCGTTGTGCTCGGCTATGAGAGCGTCGATTGTCTCCTTGTCAAGGTCGGTGAATATCTTGATATACTTCTCGGCTTCCACGTCGCTGACGTTGAGCCAGAACTGATAGAAGGCGTAAGGTGTGGTGCGATTGCGGTCGAGCCATACGTTGCCGCTTTCGGTTTTGCCGAACTTCTTGCCGTCGCTCTTGGTGATAAGCGGACATGTGAGGCAGTAGGCTTCGGCTTCGTTGCCGAGTGTACGGCGTATAAGCTCAGTACCGGTGGTCATGTTGCCCCACTGGTCGTTGCCTCCGAGCTGCAGGCGTACGCCATACTTCTGATACTGATAGAGGAAGTCGTAGCCCTGAAGCAGCTGATATGTGAATTCGGTGAATGAGAGTCCGTCGCGAGCCTCGCCGTTGAGACGCTTCTGAACGGAATCCTTCGCCATCATATAGTTGACGGTGATGTGCTTGCCCACCTCGCGTGCGAAGTCGAGGAAGGTGAAGTCCTTCATCCAATCGTAGTTGTTGACGAGCTCTGCCTTGTTGGGTTCGTTGCCATCGAAGTCGAGGAACTTGGCCACCTGTTTCTTAATGGCCTCCTGATTGTGGTAGAGTGTCTTCGAGTCGAGCAGGTTACGTTCCTGACTTTTGCCCGAAGGGTCGCCAATCATACCCGTTGCACCGCCTACAAGGAGGTAGGGCTTATGGCCACAACGCTGGAGGTGGCGCAGCATCATGATGCCGCAGAGGTGTCCGATGTGAAGTGAGTCGGCAGTAGGGTCGGTGCCAAGATACGCAGACACCATGTGGGTGTTGAGATATTCCTCAGTACCCGGCATAATCTGCGCGAGCATGCCGCGCCAGCGCAGTTCTTCAACGAAATTTTTTGCCATTTTATTGTTGTTAATATTGTTTATGGGGGCTGGGCCTTACTGGGCCTTGATGAGCCATTGATGTAGGCCTTGCATTCAATTCAATATTCCTCATTCAACATTCCTCACTCTCTATGGTACCGGATCGTAGCCCGAACCTCCGAAGGGATTGCATCGGAGGATGCGCCAGATTGAGAGTGCCAAGCCCTTGAAGAATCCGTGCTTGAGCAATGCCTGGCGCGCGTATTCGGAACATGTGGGCTGGAATCGGCATGAAGCCGGGGTGTAAGGAGTGATGAACTTCTGATAGAATCGTATGGGTTGTATCACAATCCAGGCGAGTGCATGTGAGAGTCGGTTCATTGTGGGATGTTCTTATTGTCGGTTGCCGACAGCTTCTCGACGAGTCGTGTGAGCAGATTTGCCATGCGCTTCATCACTTCGGCTGTGGGCAGAAGTCGGTCGGATGTCCAGATGAAGCAGAGCGAAACGTTTCTGTCGCCCATCCCAGCAAGATGGCTGGCAAGGATGTGCTTGTTTAGACGGTAGGCTTCGCGCACCTGACGCTTGACGTAGTTGCGCCTGACGGCGCGCTTGAAGTAGCGCTTGGGCACGCTCACCATCATCTGCGCCATTGGCTGGTGTGCATTGGCTGACGGGGAGTCTGCCTGACGGGTGTCGGTCATGTACACCATGCGCAGCGGTGAGGCTGTCATAGCCTTCGATCCGCCTCCGCGGAAGAGGCGGTCGATCTGCTTCTTGCTGTTGATGCGCTCCGACTGTGGGAGGCTGTATGTTGATGTTGTCATGTTGTAACGGTGTTGTGTCGTGATGCTTATTGTATGGTGAACACCACCTCACCACCTCAACATCCCAACTACTTGTTGTTCTCCAGATAGTTCTGCAGCGCTCCTGTCATGGAAGGGTGCTCCTTGGTTGGCGCTTCGAGATCGAGTCGGTAGCCTGCATCGGTCACTGCCTTGGCAGTAGCGGGTCCGAATGTGGCGATGCGAATGTCGCCCTGTGTGAATTGGGGGAAGTTCTTGGTGAACGCCTTGATGCCTGAAGGGCTGAAGAATACGAGCATGTCGCAGTCGAACGACTTGGCTTCCTCTTCGGTGAAGTCGTTGCTTACGGTGCGGTACATCACGCATTCCTTGTGGTGGAGCTTCTTGGCGTCGAGCAGACGTTCGATATCGTCGTTGTGAACGGAGCTGAGCGGCACGAGATACTTCTCGGTCTTGTGCTTCACCATAGTGGGTATGAGCGAGTCGATCTTGCCGGTTGTGCCGAAGAACACCTTGCGCTTGCGATACTGCACGTACTTCTGTATGTAGAGTGCGATGGTCTCGGTAACGCAGAAGTACTTCATGTCCTCGGGGATTGTGATGCGCATCTCCTTGGCGAGGTTGAAGTAGTTGTCGATGGCGTGGCGTGATGTGAAGACAACGGCTGTAAAGTCCAGCAGTCCAATCTTCTGCTGGCGGAATTCTTTGGGACTCAATCCCTCGACCTTGATGAACGGGCGGAACACGAGTTCTACGCCAAAGTCCTTGGCGATATCGAAGTAGGGTGATTTCTCGCTTGACGGTTCGGGCTGGGATATCAGAATCTTCTTAATCATTTCTCTTTGTATATGTAAGTATGTCGTGATTGTTCGTATTTGGCGTTATGCCTTCGGGGTGAGGGGTGTAGGGCTTGTCCGCGAGGCGTATTGTCAGTAATCCACCTTCAGGTTTGCCGTTGTTAGCATCAGTGCTCCGATGAGCATGGCGAGGGGCATCAGTTCAAGTGTGCAAAAGTACAAAAAAATTTGCAGAGAATGGCCTCCGTTTCTGAAAAAGATAAGATATGACTTGTAAAGCGCCAGCAATTTAAACAGGCCGAGCACTATGGCGGTGCTGACGAGCGTTGTTTGTACGGACAGTTCGAAGTAGGCGCGCAGCATAACTATAGGGAACAGACACACGCCCTCCATTGCAAGCAGGAAGAGGAATGACTTCATCCATAGGTCGTTGCTGCGCCGGTCGAAGAACACCCATCCCGTAACGCTGTATGCCACCGCCTTGGCCAATGCGTAAATCGTTATGATGGATGCGAACACGCCTATGACCTGATACTGGTCGATGATGAACGTGTCGGTGATGTTGCGCTGTACGTAGAAGAAGAATATGAGTGCTATCAACAGACTGCTTTGCAGCACGAGGAAGAACTGGAAACGCAGTTCGCCCGATGTCTCGCTGATGGATGTCATCTTCTCGTTGTGGGGCGGACGGAAGAAGTCTTTGGCCTGGCGCAGTATGAATCCTTTGGACTTGGCGTAGGCTATGAGGGCGAGTACGAAACATCCGAGCAGCAGAAGCGTTATGACGTTGTCGCGTGCTATGCTGTAGGGAACGGGGTCGCCAGCCACTCCGAGTCGTCCGCCGAAGAGTTCGGGATGGAAGAATGGCTTGCCGGTGAAGTACGACTCGCGGTAGTACTTGGGCATGTTCACGTCGCGCCACGACTTGCCCTTGCTGTGTCCGGGCAGATGCAGCGTGTCGGGCTGCTGGCTCCATGTTATCTCCGAGGGCTTGATATTGGCCTGAATGGCGGAGTCTTGCTGTTCGGGCGTAGCGTTGCGTGGCAGCCACGAGAGCACCTGTGCTGGCGTAGGCTGAAAGTGCTGGCGCTGCTGTGTTGCGGCTACGGGCTGTCCGTCCTCGCCGAGCACTATCTCCTCTACGTGTATGGAGTCAGAAGCTGTGTGAATCATTTAATTGTGGATTGGTTAATGTATTATTGAGGTTGCGTCAAAATGGGAGTTATAGGAATTTAAAAAGAAGTTAATCCATCTACGATGGATGGAAGTTAACAGACAAATGCTTTGTTTTCAGCAAATTATACATACGTCCGCTAACTTCTGTTAACTTCGGGCGAGGCCCAGACTTCCTTTAACTTCTATTTTGACACACCCTCTTTGATGGAATGGTTTACAGTCCGAATTCCTGCTTGATGTCGTCAACGCGGTCGAGTTTCTCCCATGTGAAGAGCTCGACCTTCAGTACCTTGGTCTCGTGGTAGCGCGATTTGAATGTTTTCTCGACAATCTCGTTCTTGCGTCCCATGTGTCCGTAGGCTGCTGTCTCGCGATAGATGGGCTGGCGCAGCTTGAGTGTGCGCTCGATTGCCTTCGGACGGAGGTCGAAGAGCTTGGATATCTTCTGCGCTATCTCGGCATCGCTCATCTGTACTCGTGAGCGTCCGTAGGTGTTGACGTATATGTTGACGGGCTCGGCTACACCGATGGCGTAGCTCACCTGCACGAGCATTTCGTCGGCTACGCCTGCCGCAACCATGTTCTTGGCTATGTGGCGTGCGGCGTATGCTGCCGAGCGGTCTACCTTAGAGGGGTCCTTGCCAGAGAACGCTCCGCCTCCGTGTGCGCCCTTGCCGCCGTATGTGTCGACGATGATCTTGCGTCCGGTCAGTCCGGTGTCGCCGTGAGGTCCGCCTATTACGAACTTGCCTGTGGGATTGACGAAGTACTTGATGTCGTCGCCGAAGAGCGCGAGTACCTTCTCGCTGTGTATCTGTGCCTTAACGCGTGGCATGAGAATGTTGAGCACGTCGTCCTTGATCTTGGCGAGCATGCGCTCGTCGTCGGTGTCAAACTCGTCGTGCTGGGTGCTCACTACGATGGTGTCGATGCGCTGGGGAATGCCTTCTTCAGAGTATTCCACTGTGACCTGGCTCTTTGAGTCGGGGCGCAGATAGGTCATCTCTTTGCCCTCCTTGCGTATGTCGGCAAGCACGCGCATGATGAGCTGTGCAATATCGAGCGTAACGGGCATATAGTTCTCGGTCTCGTTGGTGGCATAACCGAACATCATGCCCTGGTCGCCGGCTCCCTGCTCTTCCTCTTCGGCACGGCTTACGCCACGGTTGATGTCGTCGCTCTGCTCGTGTATAGCAGTGAGCACGCCGCAAGAGTTGCCGTCAAACTGGTATTCCGACTTGTTGTAGCCAATCTGGTTGATGGTCTTGCGTGCGATTGTCTGCAAGTCGATGTAGGCTTCTGAGCGCACTTCGCCCATGATTACAACCTGACCTGTAGTGACGAACGACTCGATGGCGCAGTGTGCGTTCGCGTCGTAGGCGAGGAACTGGTCAACAAGAGCGTCTGAAATCTGGTCGGCCACTTTGTCGGGATGGCCCTCTGAAACTGATTCTGATGAAAAAAGATAATTCATTTTTTCCAAATTTTAAAATTAAAAAATTAGTGGAAAAACACCAATTACCGCTATCCAACCCGTTGTCCTAGTGCACATCGGAGTATGGTTGGAGTGTGCAGTTTTAGCATTTTTTAGTGTGGTTGCAAGCAGCCAAATTATTCCACAGAGTTATACGTTTATCAAATCGTGTGCAAATTTAGATAAAATATCCGAATTATAAGCCAGTTGGGATAAAAAACAGAAATGAATATCTCCGAGTGCTCGCTGCTTGAGTTAAAATGTCAAGA
>JAIJMN010000413.1:0-1058 GCA_022735715.1 Prevotella sp. | reverse complement strand
GAAGCAAGAAAAGAGAAATAATAAATATCAAATTATAAATAAGAAAATCTATGAAAATTAAATCAGATTACGCTAACGCTCCTCAATGGAAGGAGGTTACAATCAAGTCTACACTTCCTGCTGAGCTGAAGTGTCTTGATGAGCTCGCACACAACATGTGGTGGGCATGGAACTATGAGGCTCGCGACATGTGGAAAAGCCTTGACAAAGACCTCTATGAGGAGGTTGGCCACAACCCTGTAATGCTTCTCGACCGCTTGAGCTACGAGCGCAAGGAGGCTATTGTTAAGGACAAGGCCATCATGGAGCGCGTTAAGGCTGTATACAAGAAGTTCCGCGAGTACATGGACGTTGCCCCTGATGCAACACGTCCTTCTGTGGCTTACTTCTGTATGGAGTATGGTATCAACCAGGTGGTCAAGATCTACTCAGGTGGTCTTGGTATGCTTGCCGGCGATTACATGAAGGAGGCTTCTGACTCTAACGTAAACATGTGTGGCGTAGGTTTCCTCTATCGCTATGGCTACTTCAAGCAGACTCTGTCTATGGACGGTCAGCAGATCGCTCAGTACGACGCTCAGAACTTCAACTCTCTCCCCGTAGAGCGCGTTCTCGATGAGAACGGCCAGCCTTTGATAGTTGACGTTCCTTATATGAACTATCAGGTTCACGCTTACGTATGGGTAATGAACGTAGGTCGTATCAAGCTCTACTTGCTCGATACCGATAACGAGCTGAACTCAGAGTTCGACCGTCCTATCACACACGCCCTCTATGGTGGCGACAACGAGAACCGCTTGAAGCAGGAGATTCTCCTTGGTATCGGTGGTATCCTCACACTTAAGAAGCTCGGCATCAAGAAGGACATCTACCATTGCAACGAGGGTCACGCAGCTCTCTGCAACCTCCAGCGTCTTATCGACTACATCAACGAAGGAATGTCGTTCAACGAAGCTCTCGAGCTCGTTCGCGCTTCTTCACTCTATACAGTTCACACTCCGGTACCTGCAGGTCACGACTACTTCGACGAGTCGCTCTTCGGCAAGTACATGGGCGGT
>JAIJMN010000116.1:0-7597 GCA_022735715.1 Prevotella sp. | reverse complement strand
GTAGAGTCGTTGAATGATGTGGCAAAGCCATATACAAACAATGGCACCTTCTTCTGTGCTGCGTTTGCCATCTTCGGCATAAGCATAGCAACCAAAACTATTATAAATGATTTTATAAACAGTCTACTTGTCTTCATCTTTTTGTTGAAAGTCTTTTTATATGTTTTATTTATTATCCTCTAACCGTTCAAGATTGATACTCTTATCTTCCAAGATAGGCTTTCAGCATCTTGTTCTTGGTGTTCTGCTTGAGCTTGCGTATTGCCTTCTCGCGTATCTGGCGCACACGTTCGCGTGTGAGTCCGTACTTATTGCCAATCTCTTCCATTGTGCATTCAGGCTGGTTGATGCCGTAATAAGCCTCTATCACGTTACGCTCACGCTCATTGAGCGCTGTAAGTGCGCTTGCTATCTCCTCGCGCAGCGACTCCATTAGCAGCGTGTTGTCTGTTTCAGGCTCAGCATCGCTCTGCATAAAGTCAATCATGCTTGTAGCGTCACTATCAGACACAGGAGCATCTACCGACACCTGATGGGTGTTCACCTTAAGCACATCCTCTATCTTGTCGTGAGGAATGTCCGTCTGCTCGGCTATTTCGTCGATGCTCGGACGGCGCTCGTTTTCCTGTTCAAACTGGTTGAGTATGCGGTTTATCTTGTTGACGCTTCCCACCTGGTTCAGAGGCAAGCGTACTACACGGCTCTGCTCGGCTATTGCCTGCAATATGCTCTGTCGTATCCACCATACGGCATATGAGATGAACTTGAAACCTCGTGTCTCGTCAAACTTCTCGGCAGCCTTGAGCAATCCGATGTTTCCTTCGTTGATAAGGTCGGGAAGGCTCAGGCCCTGGTTCTGGTATTGCTTCGCAACTGAGACAACAAAGCGCAGATTTGACTTTGTAAGCTTCTCTAAAGCCTTACGGTCGCCAGTCTTTATGCGGCGAGCCAGTTCTGCTTCTTCCTCCACAGATATAAGCTCTTCATGTCCTATGTCATGAAGATACTTGTCAAGCGAGGCATTCTCTCGGTTTGTAATTGAGCTTGTGATTTTCAGTTGTCTCATTAAGTGCTGTTTTTTTGATATTATGTTTTGCAAATTTAACCAATAATATTGGTTGTCGCAAATTTTTCTTTGCTTATTTTACTTTATAGTGACAAGAATAGGTATCGCCATAAAACAGAAGCGGAGGTTTCTGGCCTGTGCAGCATGCAATAAAACTAACACTATGTTTACTGATTATCCGTGTTAGACTTTGTGCTGCGCAGGCCAGAGACCTCCGCTACGTTATATTACTGTTTGTATCACTCAATGTGTCGTAATGAAGATTCTTTAGTCTTCAAGCGGTACGGCGAAGTAAGCCTTCTTGCCAGTAGGATAAAGGCCCTGGATGTAGAGCACCGGATTACGGCTTGTAGAGGCTTCCTTCACGAGGTTCTGCAGGTCTTCGATGGTCTTCACAGGGGTATCGTTGACACGCTGGATGATGAAGCCCTTGATAATGCCGGCATCCTTGAACTTGCCTGAGTTGACCTTCAACACTTCAAGTCCATAACCGATATTGAGCTGCTTCTTCTGGCTCTCGCTGATTGTGCGGAAGTTGCCTCCAAGCACATCGAGGTCGGCCTTCTTCACTACCTGTGTGTTGCCCTGCTCGTTCTTAAGGGTCATTGTCTTGGTTGCCTTCTTCTTGTCGCGCAGATAAGTTATTGAAATCTTATCGCCAGGACGTTTCTTGGCAAGATACTCCTGCATGTCTGCCATCTTGTTCATTTCCTTACCGTCGATAGCTGTGATAACGTCACCTACCTTCAGACCAGCATCCTCGGCTGAGCTTTCCTCAAGAACCTTGGCTACATATATGCCTTCCATTGTTCCAAGATCTACGTCCTTGTCCTGATCCTTCTGGGCGTCAACATAGTTCTTGACATCCTGTCCCTGAATACCGATAACAGCACGCTGAACGGTTCCATACTTCTTGAGGTCGTCGACTACCTTGTTCATGATAGATGTAGGAATGGCGAAACCATAACCGCTGAACGAACCTGTCTGCGAATAGAGCATTGCATTGATACCAATGAGTTCGCCACGTGTGTTGACAAGCGCACCACCTGAGTTGCCCTGATTGATAGCTGCATCAGTCTGGATGAACGACTCCACACCGTTCTGATAAAGCGAACGGCCCTTGGCGCTGACAATACCTGCTGTGACTGTATTGGTAAGGTTGAACGGGTTGCCTACTGCCAGAACCCACTCGCCTACCTTTATGTCCTCGCTGTTGGCGATAGTGATGGCAGGCAGATTCTTAGCGTCAATCTTGATGAGTGCAAGGTCGGTGGTTTTATCAGTACCGATGATACGTGCCGAATACTCCTTGTTGTCGTTGAGAGTCACTGTAAGCTCGTCGGCATCGGCTACAACGTGATTGTTTGTAACAATATAGCCATCGGTAGAGATGATTACACCTGAGCCAGAGCCTTGCTGCTTAGGTGTGCGTACGCTACGCTTCTGCTTGCCGTCCTGACCTTGGTTGGGATTGCCAAAGAATCCGAACGGGTCGCTGAAGAAATCAGAGAACGGGTCGCTCTGCACCTCTACGGTCTGAATCTTGGAATTCTTTGTGCTGAGAATGTGTACTACCGAAGGCAACGACTTCTCGGCTGCATATGTAAGGTCAACGGGCTGCGCCGGTACTGCTGCCGAAGGAGCCTGTGTAGCATTCACCTTAATCAAGGTTCCAGTAGAAAAGGCAAAGGCAAGTGCGCTCATTGCCACAACCAAATACTTAGAATACTTTTTCATAGTCTTTTACTTTATTGTTTTTATTATCTTTTTATTGTTAAATCGCTTATGCTAACACAAACTTGCATTCTGACATATTGAAGCCTATACAAGTAGCAGCTGTGTTAAAACAATAGCGTTTCGTCTTTTTCGGTTGCAAATATAGACGCAATATTTGTTAATGTGTCATTTTGGCATGTATCTTTATCCCATTTTAACACTACAATTTAACATATTAACGGCTGTTAGAAATCGTCTGTCGGTTTTTCACTTTTGTTTGTTTCCTCACGTGCTAACAATTACTACCACGCGTAGTTGCAATAATTCTCTCGGCAGAGAATTATTGCTTTCTGCCGGGAAAGTTATTTTTTCATAACTACATCAAAAAAATGCGACAATCTCCCCGATAAATCAGAGAGCTGTCGCATCATCACTTAATAATATGTAATGTATTCTACCGAATAGCCATAAAATTACTCTATCACAACAAGCGGAGCGTCCTCAAGAACACTTTCTCCGTTCTTTACGCAGATAGCTGTAACCTTGCCGTCCTTCTCAGCCTCAAGGTTGTTGGCCATCTTCATAGCCTCGAGCACTACGACTACGTCGCCTGCCTTAACCTCGTCGCCTACAGCAACCTTTATCTCTGTCACAACGCCTGGCAGCGGAGCCTTAAGCGCATTGGCAGTATTTACATTGGCAGCACTTGTTGCCTCGCCTTCTTCTGCTGCAGCAGCAGGCTGACCGAGCACAACCTTCTTCTTCTCAGGCTCTGCCTCTTGCTCCATCTCGACCTTGAAAGCCTCGCCGTTAACATTCACGCTGGCGATATTGCCCTCAACATCCTCTATCTGGACTTTGTATTCCTGTCCGTCGATTGTATATTTAAATTCTTTCATTTCCCCTGTATTTATGGTTTAGCTGTTAAACTCAAGAACTTGGCGTTCCACATCGTCTGACGTGGCTTGATTGTTATGAAACCAGGCTCCTTGTCATGAACGTTGTTGCCCTGATATTCATATAAAGCCATTGCTATGGCTGCATAGATATTCTTGTCCATTTTCTAAACATTTATGAATTACATCGGCATGCAGCCATGCTTCTTTGCCGGCAATGACTGACGCTTTGTGGCAAGCTGTGCCAAACCACGGCAGATACGGAAGCGTGTGTTGCGCGGCTCGATAACATCGTCAATGTAGCCATATGAGGCAGCCTCATACGGATTGGCAAACTTCTCTGTATACTCTTCTTCCTTCTCGGCGAGGAATGCCTTAACGTCCTCTCCTGCCTCTTTCTTGGCCTTAGCTTCCTTGCCACAAAGGATGGCAACAGCACCGCTGGCACCCATAACGGCAATCTCTGACGACGGCCATGCGAAGTTGAGGTCGGCACGAAGCTGCTTGCAACCCATAACGATGTGCGAACCACCGTAGCTCTTGCGAAGAGTGATTGTAATCTTAGGTACTGTAGCCTCACCGTAAGCATAGAGAAGCTGTGCACCATGCTGGATAACTGCGTTGTACTCCTGACCTGTACCTGGAAGGAATCCCGGAACGTCAACAAGTGAAACGATAGGAATATTGAAAGCATCGCAGAAACGTACGAAGCGAGCTGCCTTACGGCTGGCGTTAACGTCAAGCACACCTGCATAGGCTGCCGGCTGATTGGCTACGATACCAACGCTCTGACCGTTGAAACGTGCGAAACCGATGATGATGTTCTTGGCAAACTTAGGCTGTACCTCGAAGAACTCACCGTTGTCGGTAACAGCACCGATAACCTTGTACATATCGTAAGCCTTGTTGGGATCGTCGGGGATAATCTCGTTGAGCGAATCCTCCATACGGTTGATGGGGTCGTTGCACTCTACACGAGGAGCCTCCTCTGTGTTGTTGCTCGGGATGAATGAGAGCAAGCTCTTGATCATCTCAATCGCCTCCTCCTCTGTCTTGGCTGCGAAATGTGTCACACCACTCTTTGTAGCATGTACCGAAGCGCCACCAAGGTGCTCTGCATCAATATCCTCACCTGTTACGGTCTTGACAACCTTCGGACCAGTAAGGAACATGTAAGAGGTCTGCTCCTTCATGATGATGAAGTCGGTAAGGGCTGGTGAGTAAACTGCACCACCTGCACACGGGCCCATAATGGCAGAAATCTGAGGAACTACACCTGAAGCAAGGATGTTGCGCTCGAATATCTCACCATAACCGGCAAGAGCGCAGATGCCTTCCTGAATACGTGCACCACCAGAGTCATTCATACAGATAACAGGGGCACCCATTGTCATGGCCATATCCATTACCTTGCAAATCTTCTGTGCCATTGTCTCAGAGAGCGAGCCACCGTTGACGGTGAAGTCCTGAGCATATACGTATACCAATCGGCCGTCTACTGTAGCACTACCTGCTACTACACCGTCACCATAATAATGCTTCTTGTCCATACCGAAGTTTGTGCAACGGTGCTTCTTGAACATATCATACTCTTCAAACGAACCCTCGTCTACAAGCATTTCGATACGTTCGCGCGCTGTGTATTTGCCGCGTGCGTGCTGCTTATCAATGGCCTTTTCACCACCACCAAGACGAGCCTGCTCGCGCTTTGCGACCAATTCTTTGATTTTTTCTACTTGTTTGCTCATATTATTATATATGTTATATTGTTCTTAAAATACCGTGCAAAAGTACTAAAAAAAAAGGAAAGTATGAAGCGATTACAAATATTTAATGCATAAACCGACCAATATACGTATCTTATTGACCAATATCGCTATTTCATACTTGTATCGACAAACGACAATGGCAACAAATCCTTCACAGAATTAACGATATATACTCCGCTTTTGCCATACATAAGTACGCGCATTGACCTACCGTAGCGTTCTTCCACACCGAGCAATACCTGACGACAGGCTCCACAAGGCGTTACGGGATTGTCTATCAGTCCGTTGTCATTGCGCGCAACAAGGGCAAGAGACTCTATTGGCTGGCCAGGAAAATTAGCTTGAGCGCTGAAGACAGCAGTACGCTCTGCACACAATCCTGAAGGAAAAGCGGCATTCTCCTGATTGGCTCCTATCACGATTCTGCCATTGGCAAGACGCAGAGCTGCACCTACATAAAAATGGCTGTATTCGGCATAAGCATTATCAGTGGCCTTCATTGCATGGGCTATGAGTTCACGGTCGGCATCAGCCAGTTCGTCAAGTAGACAATGCCTTATGGCTATATTGTAATTTATCGTCTTCATAATTTCACTCTTTGTTTGTTATATATTCATAGGCTCCTACGTCGGGCTTGTCACCACGCTCACGTCCGTCATGGTCGTGCTTTGCAGAGGTTTCGGTATTGGCTTTGTCTATAGCGTCCGACTCCTTACGCAAGTGGAAATCATAGCGTTGCATGTCTGCATCGACAAGCATAAAATGCTTGTAACCATAGCTGACGGTGTCCTTGACATCTTCAAAAACCACATCTGTATAATGCGGCTTTTCTTTTTCATCTGCCTCAGGTGTACGGATTATGCAGTTGGCAAAATCATAGTTGAAAGCATTGTCGCTGTCGTCTGCCGGTTTCAGCCCCATCATTTCATCATCCGAATAGCCTGTAACGATGCTGTTTGTCATCTTGAACGACTCGAGCGGATGTGTGTAGCCAGAAAACCATAAAGCACTGGCTCTCAATGCATCAAACGGATAGAACTGTGCTATTGTAGTACTGTTAACGGTAACGTTTCCGCCATCTACACTAAGGCAATTGCCCAATGCATTTGTCAACTGACTATTCTCTACCAAGACATTCGAATTGACCACTCCAAGAGCATTGCCCTGACAATTGTGAATGGTAGAATTTCTCAAGGCAAGTGTCTGACGTGTCACGTCTGAAGAGTCCACCCGAACTCCATCAAATGCTCCATGAATATCCACGAAATCCAACTCGTTTCCATATGAAGTCTCTTCAAAGCGAATGCCACGCCATTGCCCACTCATACGGTCGTAAGGCAGATAATCGAACATGCGGTCGAGTCTGTCGCCACGCAACACAATGCCGGCCGACTGATTGCCCTTGAATACAAGCTTGCCTTTAACGTCAATGCCTGCATCTCCATGGAAATAAACTGTTGTGCCAGGAGCAATATTCAGCGTAGCTCCTTCTTCCACTGTCATCATTCCATAAACTACAAGCGGCTTGCCTGGCGACAGAGTCATGTCCTCGCTTACTGTCACATTACGCATTAGATCGGCATCCCACGACCACGCCTCGAGCGCTACCTTCTGTTCACGTCCACTCTCAAGCGCAAACACCAGATTATCACTAATACGCTTCGGATCAATGCTGTTGGCATTGGCAGTTGTCACTTCTACGAAGACGCGTATGCTGTCGCCGTTGCGCACCTCAATACCATCAGCCTTGTAGCCTTGCTCTGGACTGAGATACACTCCGTCTACATTGACACGAAATCCATGCTGGTTGCCTCCTTCAAGGCGCACGCTCTTGCAACGCAATCCGTCGCCAGACTTGTTATAAATCCAAAACGAACGGGTCGACGACGGAACTGTAGAGAATACAGTATCAATCCGCAATGTATCCGTTGAGAATGTCAGCAGATTGCGGGTAGACGTTGTGAATGTATCGTCATCATTACAGGCACACAGAGTTATTATACCTATAAAAAACAGTATGTTGTAGATTATTGCTTTCATCATTTATGATAACGAGAAAGACTGTGATTTATTGCCACGAGAAATCAAAAAGTAATAAAACGAAAAAAGGTATTGACCTTAAGCCAATACCTTTTAGTACACCCTTAGGG
>JAIJMN010000412.1:0-1065 GCA_022735715.1 Prevotella sp. | reverse complement strand
TGTCGGTAAAGAGTTGGGGCAATGCACCTACTGAGAAGGTGGTGATGCGTCGTTGCGACTTGGAGTTTGACGGCATTGACGACCCTAATCTGCCTGCTTGGTTTGAAGGACGTCCTACAAGCGAGTGGCCGGTGTTCCCATGTTGGGGTATGTATTTCCGCAATGTAGGGCTGGTATATATAAATAATGTGACGCTACGCTTGAAGGGCGTCGACTATCGTGTGCCTTACATGTGTCACAATGTGGGTGAAATGAAAAAAAGGAAACTCAAATATTGAGTTTCCTTTTTTAATAGTTGGGTGGCAGGTGGGACTCGAACCCACGACATTCAGAACCACAATCTGACGCTCTAACCAACTGAACTACGGCCACCATATATGTTTTGCTTATCTATCTCTATTCCCTCATTCTGACTGAGGGTGGCAGGTGGGACTCGAACCCACGACATTCAGAACCACAATCTGACGCTCTAACCAACTGAACTACGGCCACCATGTGAATGAGCTTTGATTTTTAAGCGAGTGCAAAGGTAGTGAATTATTGCTAAACTGCCAAACGTATTTCCTACTTTTTTTAATCTTTATGTGCGATTTTTTGTAGAATTAGCAAAAAAAAGAGTTCAGCAAGCGCAAGCAGCTTGCTGAACTCTTATGTAGTTTTTATAAAACTGTCTTGTTAGTATTACTTTGCGGGCTGAGCAGGAGTCTGCTGAGTGCCTGCTGCTGGAGCCTGCTGAGCACCAGTAGCCGGAGCTTGCTGCTGCTGGCTTGCGCCGAAACCAGGAGTTGTGTTAGGATTAGTGTTTTGTGTCTCAGTAGCTGCCTTCTCCATAACGCTGCTTTCGGTAGAAGAAACCGGAGCTACATAAGCGCATACGATGCTGAAGAATACCATAGCAATGGCGAGACCCCATGTTGCCTTCTCGATGAAGTCAGTAGTCTTGCGAACACCCATGATGGCGTTTGATGAAGAGAAGTTAGAGGCAAGTCCGCCGCCCTTAGATTCTTGGATAAGAACGATGCCGATCATCAGCAGCGATGCTATCACAATGAAAATTACGAATAA
>JAIJMN010000115.1:0-7660 GCA_022735715.1 Prevotella sp. | reverse complement strand
GTATATAAACCTAAAACTATAAACAAATTAAAAACTTAAAACAAACGCTACGGAAACGTATAAATATAATTGACAACAACAATCAAAATATATAACTGTTAATCACAGACCGACAAACCCTTTTTCCGCTTGGCGGAACAATACACCTCTTACTATAATGTGCGGCTAAAACCGTGCACAGGGCATTGTCTGTCTAAAAAAACAGTACCTAAAGCTATATAATAACAACAATTTATATTTACATTTAACCTATAGTGCAATGAACATCAAAAGAAAAGGCCTCACAGTGGGCGCGCTTCTGTTGTGCATGAATCTATCTACATTCGCCCAGAGCGTCAAGCTTAATCTTAAGGGCGTGAGCGTAGAACGTGCTATGACAGAATTGAGAGAAAAGAGTGGATACTCTTTCGTGTTTGCAGCTGCCGATGTCAACACCCAAAAGGTGATTAACGTCAATGCTAAAGACCTGAAGCAGGCTATCGGACAAATCCTTGACGGACAGAATCTGTCTTATAAAATCAAGGGAAAAAACATCGTAGTGGCTAGGGGGGGGTAAAACCTCAACACAAGAGCAATGGACAGCAGAACACCAAACCGAAGAAGCGTGTCAGCGGAACTATCGTAGACGAGGCTGGTATGCCTGTTATTGGAGCAGCCGTGCGCCAGCGTGGCACACAGAACGCTACCGTTACAGACATTGACGGCAACTTCACCCTTGACGCCACTGAGGGTGCCGACCTTGAGGTGACATACATCGGCTACGAGCCTAAGAACGTACGTGTTGGCGAAAGCGACAACTATAAGTTGGCTATGAAGCCGGCTTCGCGCGAACTCAACGAAGTGGTAGTTACCGCTCTTGGTATCAAGCGTGCAGAGAAGGCTCTGTCGTACAACGTACAGCAGGTAAAGAGCGATGAGTTGACACGTGTCAAGGATGCCAACTTCGTAAACTCGCTTAATGGTAAGATTGCCGGTGTTACAATTAATAAGAGTGCAAGTGGCGTAGGTGGTTCTACACGTGTTGTAATGCGTGGTGCCAAGTCACTCGAGGGCAACAACAATGCTTTGTATGTAGTCGACGGTATTCCATTGTTCAATAACAGCATGGGTTCAGACAGTGGTATCATGGGCGAGGGCAAGGCTGGTACAGAAGGTATTGCCGACTTCAACCCTGAGGATATCGAGTCAATCTCAGTGCTCAGCGGTCCTTCGGCAGCTGCATTGTATGGTAGTAGTGCTGCCAACGGTGTGATTCTTATCAACACCAAGAAGGGTAAGGAAGGCAAACTCCAGGTTTCGTTCTCTTCTTCTTCTGAGTTCAGCAAGGCATACATGACACCTGAGTTCCAGAATACATACGGCAACAAGCCTGATGTTTATGAGAGTTGGGGCGACAAACTCGATGTTCCTTCAAGTTACGACCCTAAGAAGGACTTCTTCAATACTGGTACTAACTTCATCAATTCTGTAACTCTTACTACTGGCAACAAGACCAACCAGACATTTGCTTCTATTTCATCAACAAATTCTGCTGGCATCGTTCCTAACAACGAGTACAATCGTCTGAATATAACAATCCGCAACTCTTCATCATTCCTCAATGACAAGTTGCAGCTCGATCTTGGTGCCTCGTTTGTTAAGCAGGACGACAAGAACATGGTTTCGCAGGGACAGTATTGGAACCCTGTTATGGCTGCATACCTCTTCCCGCGTGGCGAGAACTTCAATGAGATGAAGGTGTTTGAGCGCTGGGATGAGTCACGTCGCATTCCAGTACAGTACTGGCCGATAAGCGAGTCTGTATATGCATCGCAGAACCCGTATTGGACAGCATATCGCAATGTTGCCACAAACGACAAGCGTCGCTATATGTTCAATTTCGGTTTGACATACAATATTGCTCCTTGGATTAACGTTGCAGCACGTTATCGTCTCGATGACAGCTTCGTTAAGTTCCAGCGCAAGATTTACGCTACTTCCGACCAGAAGTTTGCTGAAGGTCCGAAGGGTCACTATGGCTACTCTAACTACAACGACCATCAGGACTATGCTGACGTAATGGCAAATATCAACAAGAACTTTGCTGATTTCAGTCTCTCTGCCAACATCGGTTGGAGCTACTCTAACTACTGGAATGAGGAGCGTGGATATAAGGGAACATTGCTTGGTGTGACCAACAAGTTCAGTGCATCTAATATCGACCCGTCTAACGGACGTGTTTCAGAGTCTGGTGGCGACAGCCATGTACGCAACCATGCTGCCTTTGCCAACGTTGAGTTGGGATGGCGCTCAATGGTTTACCTTACAATGACAGGACGTAACGATTGGAACTCACGGCTTGTCAATACAGATGAGGAATCGTTCTTCTATCCTTCAGTTGGTCTTTCGGGCATTATCTCTGAAATGGTGAAGTTGCCTGAATTCATCTCTTATCTTAAGGTACGCGGTTCGTACACTGAGGTTGGTGCGCCTATCTCGCGTTCTGGTTTGACTCCTGGAACAGTTACCGATCAGATAATAGGTGGTACGCTCAATCCTCGTACAATCTATCCGTTCACCGATTTCAAGGCAGAGCGTACACGTTCATACGAGTTTGGTTTGAGTTTCCGTCTGTGGAACAAGTTGTCTGCTGAGGTTACTTACTATCATTCTAACACCAAGAACCAGACATTCCTCGGTGATTTGCCTGAGTTTACCGGTTACAAGCAGATATATCTGCAGGCTGGTGATGTTGAGAACCGCGGTTGGGAGGCTTCGCTCAACTATAGCGACCGACTGAAGTGCGGATTGCAGATTTCTTCTACTGTATCGTTCTCACGCAACGTCAATGAGATAAAGGAGATGGTCAACGACTACCACACTCCGCTTATGGATGAGGCAATCAATATTCCTGAAGTGCTCAAGGACAAGGGACGTACAATCCTGAAGAAGGGTGGCAGCATTCACGACATCTATGCCAACACATTCCTCAAGAAGGACCACCTTGGATTCGTTGAGGTGAAGACCGACGGCTCATTCGGTGTAGAACGCGGCGAACCCGTTTATCTTGGTAAGACTGCTCCTGACTTCAACCTTGGATGGAACAACTCATTCTCATATAAGGGATTCGGACTCAGCTTCCTTATCAATGGTCGCTTCGGAGGTGTAGTAACATCATCAACAGAGGCATTGCTCGACCGCTTCGGTGTATCAAAGCGCTCAGCTGAGGCTCGCGATGCTGGTGGATATATGATTCCAGGTCAGGGTCCGGTTGATGCCAAGACTTACTTCCAGATGATTGGTACCGGCAGCTATGAGACATCAGGCTACTATGTTTACAAGGCTACTAACATCCGCCTCCAGGAACTCACCTGCTCATACACAATGCCTAACCGTTGGTTTGGTGGCGTATTGAAGGACGTGACGCTTTCGTTCATCGCCAACAACCCATGGATGATATACTGCAAGGCTCCGTTCGATCCCGAACTTACCCCGTCTACAAGTACATACGGACAGGGCAACGACTACTTCATGCAGCCAAGCGTTCGCAGCTTCGGCTTCGGTGTTAAATTTAAATTCTAATATTGAACCTCTTCTATTATGAAAACAATAAATCGATATACGCTAATGGCAATATGTGCCATGGCACTCACGACTTCTTCATGCGACTTTGAGGAAGTCAACACCAACCAGTTCGAGATGACTGAGGAGGAAGGTACACGCGACGACTTCGCTGTGGGCGGACTCATCACAGCTCTCGAAAAGACAGTCTTCCCCGTAGGTACACAGGCTGACGATACAGGTGTAATCAACCAGTATCAGATTGCCTTCCACCTTTCTGCTGACTCTTGGAGCGGCTATTTCGGACAGAACAACAGTTGGGGAGGTGGTAACAACAATACCTCATACTTCCTTAAAGACGATTGGATTGCTGCAACATACAAGTGTACATACACCAACGCACTCAACGCATGGAAGAAGCTTAAGAAGACATCAGAGGATAACGATACTCCTGAGGTGTTCGCTCTTGCACAGGTGTTGAAGATTTCGGCATGGCACAAGGCTCTTGAGTCGTTCGGTCCGATTCCTTACTCGCATGCAGCCGATGCAACAATGAACATACCGTTCGACAGCGAGAAGGATGTATATACAGCTATGTTCAAAGACCTTACCGAGGCTATCGAAGTATTGACTGCAAAGGCAGAGAACGGCGTGAGCATTATGAAGAATTATGATGCTGTATATGCTGGCGATGCTGCCAAGTGGGTGCGTTATGCCAACTCGCTTATGCTGCGTCTTGCTATGCACATACGCTTTGCCGATAACGAGATGGCAAAGAAGTATGCTGCACAGGCTATCAATCAGGCCTATGGCGTAATGACCGACCAGAAGGATGAGGCTAAGATGAGCACCGGTGCTGGTCTGGTATTCCGCAACAATATCCAGTGGCTTTCTGACCAGTATGATGAATCTCGTATGGGAACATCAATGGTTGCTTATCTCCTTGGTTATGAAGACCCTCGTTTGAGCGCTTATTTCCAGCCGGTTGATGAATCAAGCTCTTATGGTATAAAGGCTTTCGACGGCAAAAAGTATCAGGGTGTGCCTCTTGGTCATACATACGGACAGACTGATATGTACAAGATGTTCTCAAAACCAAATATTCAGGCATCTACTCCTACTTATTGGTTGCGTGCATCAGAGGTTTACTTCCTCCGTGCTGAGGCAGCCCTTGTATGGGGTGGTGAGTTTGGTGATGCTGAATCGCTTTACGAGCAGGGCATACAGATGTCATTTGATGAGAATGGTGTCAAGTCGTCGGTTGACTCATATATGTATTCAGGCAAGACTCCTATAGCCAATGAGCTTAGTGGAGGGCGATACACATATAGCTATCCTGCTCCTTGCGAGACGACTGTTGAGTTTGAAGGCTCACAGGAGGACAAGCTTGAAAAGATTATGATTCAGAAGTGGATTGCTCTCTATCCTAACGGACAGGAGGCATGGACAGAGTGGCGTCGTACTGGCTATCCTGTACTTAATAAAGTATTGACAAATCGTGGCTCAAGTCAGGGAGCTACTGCAGATGGTGGAATACGTCGTATGATTTATCCTATCAGCTTCTATCAGACTCACGACGGTAAGGAAATCTACGACAACGCTCTCAAGCTGTTCAATAACGGTAATGGTGGTCAGGACAGATCTGATACCCGTCTGTGGTGGGATTGCAAGTAAGCCTTGTCTGCCAAAATAAATACATTATTATACTCTTTAAAGATAATATACAATGAACGTTTTTAAGAAATTATTATATATCATACCGGTTGCAGCGCTTGCATTCACAATGACCGCTTGTACCGATGTTGAGAATATAGAGATTGATCACGTAGGAGGACATCAGACGCTTTCCGATCCTATCAACGACCCTTATTATGTCAAGTTGCGCGAGTATAAGGCTCAGGCCAACAACTATGGTCGTCCGGTAGCCTTCGGCTGGTTCTCTAACTGGGCTCCTGCGGGAGTAATGCGTAAGGGTTATCTTTCGTCAGTTCCCGACAGTATGGACATTATCTCTATGTGGAGCGGTGCTCCGGGACGCTACGAGATAACCGAGGCTCAGAAGAAGGACAAGGAGTTTGCTCAGAAGGTGAAGGGCATCAAGCTTCTTGAGGTAAGTCTGCTTTCATACCTTGGCAAAGGACGTACTCCTGAATACATTTACGATGAGATAAACAAGAAGGCAGCTGCCGAAGGATGGAGTCAGAACAAGATTGCTCAAGAAAAGAAGCTTGCCCGTTGGGATTTCTGGGGCTTTACCTCACACGACCTCAACAATACAGAGAACCTGAATCAAGCTTTGTCCAAATTCGCAAAGGCTTTGTGCGACTCACTTTTCGTAAGTGAATGGGATGGTTTCGATATCGACTGGGAGCCGGGCAGCGGATTCAACGATTCGGACGGTACACTCAACGCCACTACTATCAAATACCTCGTCAAGGAGATGGGCAAGTACATTGGTCCGAAGAGCGATCCTGAGGGCAAGGGTCATAAGTTGCTTGTAATTGACGGTCTGATTGGTTACTTCGATCGTGAGTGTGACGATTATGTAGACTACTGGATCACTCAGTCGTATGGTAGTTCGCGTCCTCACTATTTGGGTCCTGGCGATACCAAGAAGCTCATCATCACTGAGAACTTCGAGAGCAACTTCGCTTATGGTGGACAGTTGCTTAATCAAGCCCGTTGGATGCCAGAGAATGGCTGCAAGGGTGGTGTAGGTGCTTATCGTTTCGATAACGACTACGACAATACTCCCGACTACCGTTGGATGCGTCAGGCTATACAGCTCAATCAGCAGGTGTTCAACGAGTGGAAGGCGTCGCAGAACGGCTCTGCTAATGGCAAATAACCTTAAAACTTCAGTTTTTCATTTAATTAATTGACAACTATTATGAACAAACATATATTGAAATATGTAGCAGTTTGTCTCGCCGCTTTGTCTTTCACTGCGTGCAACGACAGCGAGAGCGACCTGCTTGAGCCTAAGGTATATTTCGACAGCAAGGAGAGCAAGATTGTTGTTGAAGACCAGGAGTCGATGGACTATGACCTCAGCGCACGCCTGTCAAACAGGAACGATGCCGATGTCAATGTGTCATACTCCATACTTGACTCAAAGTATGTAGACGAGTACAACAAGAAGAACGGCACAAACTATGAGGCTTTCGATGCTAACAATGCGTCGCTTAGCACCACAAGTGCCACTATTGATAAAGGTAAGGTGTATGCAGGCAAGGTGAAGTTGCATCTGGAGAACCTTGGTGCTATAGGTGAAGGCAAGACATTTCTGTTGCCTATACGTGTGCAGTCTTCACAGCCCGTTATCGAAGGTACAGACATTGTATATATCGTGCTGAATAAGCCGGTACGTATTTTGACAGCAGCTACTATCAGCTATTCACACATCAAGGTGCCTGTAACTTCACAACCGTTTAAGTCGCTTACTTATGAGGCTCTTATCTATCTTGACAGATGGGGTGGTGGTAATATGACCATTATGGGTAGTGAGGGCACTCTCATCCTACGTATCGGTGATACAGGTGGCGGTATCGACCAGGATCTGCTTCAGATTGCCGGCTCTAAGCAGTTCTATACACAGCAGCGTCTTACTACCGGCAAGTGGTATCACGTAGCCTTCACATACGACCAGCCTACAGGCCGTGCCGTAATCTACATCAACGGCGAGAAGGCATCAGAGTCTGTATGGGACACCCCACAGTTTGACCTCTCACGAGACGGCGGTGGCTTCTTCATCGGCAAGGTTGCCGGCTTTATGTGGGGTGAGCGTCCGTTCTTCGGCAAGATGAGTGAGGTACGTTTGTGGACTGTGGCACGTACTGCCAATCAGATTAAGCAGGGCATGCTCAATGTAGATCCTAAATCAGACGGCTTGTTCTTCTATTACAAGCTCAATGGAACTGACCAATATCAGGGTGATGACAACAAGTGGTATATCCGTGATGCATCGGGGCATGGTATGAATGGTCTTGCTAACGGCGACAAGTATGGCAACACATACAAGTTGGGCTTCTCGTCGCTTGACACTCCTATTGCAATCAACTGATAGAGTAGTAGATGGTAATTTTATATATAAAGACTATGACACAGGTTTATAGTTAGA
>JAIJMN010000114.1:0-7749 GCA_022735715.1 Prevotella sp. | reverse complement strand
GATGGAAGTTAACAGACAAATGCTTTATTTTCAGCAATTTATACATATGTCCGCTAACTTCTGTTAACTTCGGGCGAAGCCCAAACTTCTTTTAACTTCAATTTTGACACACCCTCTGTACTTGGTCCCTCAGGGCGCTGCCCTGGGCTATGTGCTTCTGCCCCATTGGGGCGTACTGGTGATGACTGTTTTCTTATCTACTTTCAACTTAGCATTCCTTGCTCAGCGGATTCCATCCCTGCGCTTTCAGCTCAAACTCCTGATTGTCGCGTGTCACGAGCATTTGTCCGAGTTCTGGGAGAGTGATATGTCCAATCATCTTTACGCCATCCATCTGCTGAATCTTTTCGTGGTCGCCGATAGGTACGGTGAAGAGCAATTCGTAGTCTTCGCCGCCGTTCAGGGCGCAAGTAGTGACATTCATATTCATTTCTTCAGCCATGACAGCAGTCTGGTAGTCGATAGGAATGTTCTTCTCGTAGATGCGGCAACCGCAGTTCGACTGCTTGCAGATGTGCATCAGTTCGCTCGACAGACCGTCGCTTATGTCCATCATAGCAGTAGGGTGGATATTGAGTTCGCGGAAGCGTGCAATGATGTCGCCACGAGCTTCAGTCTGCAACTGGCGTTGCAGCAGATACTCCTTGCCTGCAAAGTCGGGCTGGAAGTCGCGCAACTCTTCCAGAGCACGCTTGTCGTTCTTCTTGCGAGCCTCGTCTACCTGCTGATAGTAGACGCTCTTTTCGCGTTCGAGCAGCTGCAGACCCATATAGGCAGCACCGAGGTCGCCAGTCACGCATATAAGGTCGGTATCCTTGGCACCGTTGCGATATACAATGTCCTCCTTGCGAGCCTCGCCAATACAAGTGATGCTTATAGCCAGACCCGTATACGATGATGTGGTGTCGCCACCTACAATGTCAACCCCCCATTTGTCGCAAGCCATACGCAGACCGCTGTAGAACTGCTCCATGTCCTCCACCTTAAATCGCTTGCTCAGCGCCAAGCTTACAGTGAGCTGTCGCGGAGTGCCGTTCATGGCGAATATGTCGCTGATGTTGACCATAGCCGACTTATATCCGAGGTGCTGCATGTCGATGTAGGTAAGGTCGAAGTGTACGCCCTCCATAAGCATATCGGTAGTTACGAGCACTTCAGAGTCGGGATAGTGCAATACGGCGCAGTCGTCGCCCACGCCTTTGATAGTAGATTCGTTCTTTGTCTTTATGTTATCGGTGAGATGATGGATCAGTCCAAACTCACCGAGTTTTGAAATATCTGTCATATATATTATATAATGTGTGATTTATGCTCTGCGTATCATCTCGCGCATTATTTCGGTCATGAGCGGTTGGGCGGCATTGGCAGCCACCTGCACTTCCTCGTGCGACACCTCAACAGGCGTGTCTTCCAGTCCGAGGTCGGTTATTACGGATATGCCGAATGTGCGTATGCCACAATGATGAGCCACTATGACCTCAGGCACAGTGCTCATACCCACAGCGTCGCCACCCATGCGGTGATACATACGATATTCGGCAGGAGTCTCAAATGTAGGTCCCTGTACGCCCACGTACACGCCATGCACCACACGAATGTTCTTCTCGCGGGCTATATTGTCAGCCTCGTTGATGAGAACGTGGTCGTATGTCTCGTGCATGTCAGGGAAGCGCGGACCCGTAGGGAAGTTCTTTCCGCGCAACGGATGTTCGGGGAAGAGGTTGATATGGTCGGTGATGATCATCAGGTCGCCAATCTTGAATTCGGGATTCATACCTCCCGATGCATTGCTTACAAACAGGGTCTTGATGCCAAGTTCGTACATTACGCGTATGGGTAAGGTCACCTCCTTCATCGAGTAGCCCTCGTAGTAGTGGAAGCGTCCCTCCATAGCCATGATGTCCTTGCCTCCGAGTTTGCCGAAGATAAGTTTTCCGGCATGTCCTTCAACTGTCGACACGGGGAAGTTAGGTATGTCCTTATATGAAAATTCGTAGCTGTCGGTTATCTCTGTGGCAAGTTGTCCGAGTCCGGTACCGAGTATGATGGCTGTTTCAGGACTTGTGGTCATCCTTTGTTTTAGCCAAGATGCTGTTTCTTGAATTTTTTCGTACATAGCTTATGATTTTATTGTTAAACTCCTCTTCGCCGTCCTGCATGAATTTTATTCTGATAGGTAGGGCGTAGATGTTCTTCTTCACGTCGTCGGGAATGTCGCCCGTATGCGTCAGTCGCGTTGCGTCCTTCTCGGTTGTTATAATCATTTTGGGCGAAGGCATTGAGGCGAATGTCTGGCATACGCGCTCTATGTCGGCGTCGGTAAACTGATGGTGGTCGCCGAAGGTCACGGGTGTGATGTTCTTCGACACGGGTTGCAGGTCTACAATCATCTGTTGTGGCGACGCGATGCCCGTGAGCAGCAGTATGTTTATGTCCTTTGGCAGTGAGTTTATAGGCTTGCGTTCACCCTCGAATACGGGTTTCAGCGTTTCGTATTGCAGCGTGGTGAAGTAAAGATCCTGATATGGATACAGGTTCATGGCGCGTTTCAGCACCCGATACTCCATCGGCTTGAGGTCTTTCGGACATTTCGTCACTATTACTATGTCGGCTCTCGACTTTCCCTCCTGCGGTTCACGCATGCGTCCGGCGGGCAACAGCTTGTCGTAGATTATGAGTCGGTGATAGTCGACGAGCAGAATGTTGATGCCCGGCTTTACATATCGGTGCTGATAGGCATCGTCGAGCAGTATCACGTCGATGTCCTTGGTTTCGTCGTCGTGCGTAAGACGGTCGATGCCGTTGCGGCGGTTGCGGTCTACAGCCACGTATATGTCGTCAAACTTACGTCGCATCTGATAGGGCTCGTCGCCTATCTCGGGCATAGTAGTGTCCTTATGGGCAAGCACATAACCGTGGCTCTTGCGCTTGTATCCGCGCGAGAGCACTCCGATCTTCAACTTGTCGTGCAACAGGTTTATGAGATATTCCACGTGAGGGGTCTTGCCCGAACCTCCCACGGTGATGTTGCCCACCGATATGATGGGTATGTCGTAGCTTTGGCTTTTGAGCATTCCGATGTCAAACATCCAGTTGCGTATTCGCACACCGATGCCGTACAGCCAGCTCAAAGGCACAAGCCACTCATTTATTTTTATGAAATCTCCTTCTGTTCTCATTATGTTGTTTGCTATCTAATGTTCAATACGTATGGCATACGTGCCTGCAGCGCCTGTCGATTGTTGAGATTGCGCATCATGCAGAACGGCTCATACATGTCGCCCAGTGTCAGACGTAGCTGTTCGTCGAGGTAGTTGCCACCGCTGACAGAGCCGAGCAGCTGGTCGGTCCATGACAAAGGAGCCGGATAGTCGGTTGTATAGTAGCTCTTCACCTTGGCAAGTTGTGCTGCCTTACGCACAGCATCGTCAAGACTTCCAAGCTGGTCTACCAGCTTTATCTTCAACGCATCGTTGCCCAGCCATACACGTCCTTGGGCTATCTTTTCAACAGCTTCTGTTGACAGGTGTCGTCCGTCTACTACACGCTTGCGGAAGAGCTGGTAGCCACGGTTGACATAAGCCTGCAATATGGCTGTCTCTTCGGCGCTGAACGGACGAGCCATTATGTTGCCGAAGGTAGTGTGGCGGTTGGTCTTCACCTCGTCAAACTTCACTCCGAGCTTCTGTGTCACCAGTCCGCTCATGTCTGGAATGGCAGCGAATATTCCGATGCTGCCCGTCAGGGTGTTGGGCTGTGCCACAATCCACGATGCCGGAGCCGACATATAGTAGGCGCCCGATGCGGCATAGTCGCCCATTGATATTACTACAGGCTTCTTTTGCTTCAGCATGCTCACCTGGTGCCATATCTGTTCGGATGCGTATGCGTCGCCGCCACCCGAATTGATGCGTATTACTACAGCCTTGACGCCGTCGTCGTTCATCAGTGCTTCGAGGTCCTTGCACACCTTAGATGCTACTATATTATGTCCGCCACCTGTCAGTGCCGATGCTGCTTCGCTCTGTACGATGCTGCCGTAGGCGTAATATACAGCTATCTCGTCGTCGGCAGTATTTGTGTCCTTTGTGTTGAGCATGTCGCTCACGCTGATTTGCGGCACTATGTCGTCGTCTTCAAGCTTAAGCATCTTCTTCACAACGTCCTTCACTTTGTCGGTGTACATTACACCGTCCACCATCTTGCGCTTTACGAGCAGGTTGGTAGGCTGGAACTCTGTCAGTTCATCAGCGTATGAGTTGAGCGAGTCGACGCTTATGCCACGGCTCTTGCTTACTGCCTGGCACACGTTGTTCCACATTCCTCCTACAAAAGTCTGGGTCTGCAGGCGGTTGGCATCGCTCATGTGCTCCTCGGTATATGTCTCTGTGGCGCTCTTGAATGTTCCCACCTTCACTACCTGGAACTTTACGCCGAACTTGGCGAGCAGGTCCTTGTAGAATATGGGTTGGGTGCCTATGCCGTGCCATTCGAGCATGCCTTCCGGGTTGATGTACACCTTGTTGGCTGCCGACGATACGTAGTAGGCACCTTGCGAGTATGAGTCGGCGTAGGCTACAATCCACTTGCCGCTCTTGCGGAACTGCTCCAGTGCGCCACGTATCTCCTGCAGTGTGGCATAGCTTGCGCTTAGCACGCCAGCCTCTATGTATATTCCCTTCACGTTGGGATTGTCCTTGGCTTTGCCTATTGCGGCAAGTATGTCGTTGAGGCCCGTAGTCGATGCGTAGGAGCCTGTCAATTTGCCAATGATGTCATCCTGTCCCTGTTCCTCGATTGTTCCCGATAGGTCTAATACGAGTACTGATCCGTCCTTCACGGTTTGTGTAGCCTGGTCCGATGCCACCATTCCTACAATGCTCATCACGCCGAATATTCCGGCTATGATTACAAATACAACTATGCCTACGATAGTTGCGAGTACGCTTTTCATGAAACCCTTCATACTGATGAATGTGTTTTATTGGTTTATAATAATGCAAAGATAACACTTTTTGCCGACACTTGTTCATTAATCTTATTAATATTTGAATGCGTACATTTTATAATGTCATAAAAAAAGCGTACCTTTGCACACGTTTTGCAGGTAAACTACAACTATTTTACAGATTTTATCAAAGTACAAAAAGAGAAAGTATGTCTCAGATTCAAGAACTTGACAAAGAAAAATTGTTACGTCGCAAGCTCGACTTGCTTTTGAAGACTGGTCAGATGCTTGTTGAAAGCGCTGCCGACACCAATCGTATCATCCGCAACATGAACCGTGTGGCCGCTTTTCTCGGATTGCCCGAGGAGCACCTCCATGTGTATGTGCAGTTCAACATGCTCATGGTGAACCTCAGCGACGGCGAACACTCGTTCACCAAGTTTCAGCGCTGCACCAAGCACGGCATCAACATGACTACCATTTCGCTCATCTCTAAGCTCTCATGGCAGGCTATCGCCGAGGACTACACTATCGAGCAGTATGCCGAAGAACTCGAGAAGATTCGTCAGCGTCCGCGCAATTACACTCCGCTTCAGGTGGCTATCGGAACCGGTTTTGCCTGTGGTGGATTCTGTATTCAGTTCGGCTGCGACTGGATTGCTTTCTTCTATGCATCGTTGGCAGCTGCCATTGGCATGTATCTGCGCGGCTGGTTGCTTCGCAAGGGATTCAACAACTATATGGGCATTGCCGTGGCTGCTTTCGTCAGCACGCTCATCGCTTTCCTTACAATGGGGCTTCCGTCGTCGTGGACTTCTACACCGCTGCATCCGCTGTTGGCTTGTGCGCTCTTCATCGTGCCCGGTGTGCCTCTCATCAACTTTGTCGATGACATGCTCGACAATTATATACAGGTGGGACTCACGCGTGCCATCAATACGTTCCTTATGATTGTGGCTATGTCGTTTGGTATTGCTTTTTTCCTGAAGCTGTCCAATTTCGACCTCACTCAATTCTACACCATCCCGATGATTCCACACAATAATTATATAAGCTACGCTGTCGCCGCCGCTGTTTCGGCTATGGGCTTCTCTATGATTTTCAATATTCAGCGTCGACTGTTGTGGGTAGTAGCTATCGGTGGTATCATTGCCGTATGTACACGCAACTTTGTCAATCTGGGTCCGTCTAACAACAATATCGGTCTTGATATGGGACTGGCAATCGGCTCGCTTGCCGGCAGTGCGCTCATTTCGCTCATCTGCGTCAAGGCAGTACACTGGTTCCACGTGCCCCATCACGTATTGTCAATCCCGAGCGTTATTCCTATGGTGCCGGGTGTGCTCATGTATCGTGCTCTTGTGGCTTTGATTGAGATGCAGGGTGTTGTAGGCGAGTTGACCAATGCAGTGAAGTTCGGCATGGGTTCAGCCATTACCATCATGTGTATAGCCATTGGTGTGGCTATTCCTAACGTATTCGCCCGTCAGTGGATTGCGCCTTCACGTCGCAAGCGTCTGCAGAAAGCCATTGCCGACCGCAAGGCTCGTGGCAAGTTCGTTGATTTGTCAGAGTTTGATGCCGATTAATATTGGTTGCATTACAAATTGAATATAAAAATAAAAAGCCTATTGCTGTAATGGCAATAGGCTTTTTATTTGCGTCTACGCTTTCCGAATAGGAATGCTCCTTCTTGATATTTGCGGTAGAGTTTCCATCCGAGCATTGCGCCGTCGAGCACGCCCGTGCCCATGCTGAGCACTTTCATTATCTTCTGGGCCTTGTTCTGTGGTGCCGGCTCTTCCCGGTGAAACAGGTCGTTCCATTTTGTCGATATTACGTCACGGTCCTGTCTTATCTGCTCCCGCAATTCTTCCTTATATGACCTTATGTCGTCGAGCGAACTGAAACTGCGTTCGCTGCGTTCTGTAGTGTCTTGTTTCATACGGCTTCTTTATTGTTTGGATGTTTCACTTATTTGTGTGTAGTACTGCACGAGCGGTAGTGTATGCGCAGCTTGGGCATGGTTTATTCCTGCATCAGCATGCTGGCGAGGAACCGCACAAGCGGACGCTCTATCCATTTCTTTCTGAACACTACAAACAGCAGGAGCACAATGAAGTAAACACCGGCTATGCACGCAAATGCGACAGCTGTGCCCATGAGCGGTTCAAGAGCATATACGGCAGCAAACGACAGGTATATCAGGCCGATGAAGAGTAGCAACGAGAGCAGCGCCACCATTATAAGGGCTGTAAACAGGCGCACAATCTTATCAATTACATCGAGCTTCATGTACTTTGACTGAAGCCCGATGTAATGCCTCACAACCTCAATGAGTTGCGCTATTGTCTCTATGTTTTTGTCGGTTGAGAACATTTCGACTGTATGCTGGTTGGAGATATTTTATTATTCGTTGTCGGCGTCAGTTGCTTCCTTGATGTCGTCAACCAGATCTTCAACCTCCTTGCGGCTTACGCGGATGTTGTGCTTCTTGCAGAAATCGTCTACTGCGTCACCAATCTTTGTACGTGTCTCGCTGCCTTTTTCCGGTGCTAAGAGTATTCCTAATGCTGTTCCGGCGATAGCGCCGCCGAGAAATGCGCCAATGTAACCTAATGCTTTCATGTCGTTAAAGTTTTAAAGTTTATAATGTTGTCTTTATCAAAAGCAAATATAACTAATTATTTCCGATAGTAGGGCTTTTGTTTGAGTTTTTTTTGTTAAAAGAACGCCTAAAAAGGCAAAAAATAGCAAAATAGAGCATTTGTTTTGAGTTTCAAGTGGTTGTGGCAGTCGTT
>JAIJMN010000411.1:0-1084 GCA_022735715.1 Prevotella sp. | reverse complement strand
GTGGTGAACTGGCTCTCCTGAATCTTGCTGACCTTGCCTTTAGGATAGAGCACATACACATGTATGCCGTCAACGCCAAGAAAACCATTGGCTACAGCCGAACCCGTGTCGCCACTTGTAGCTACGAGCACATTTACATTCTTAGTTCCCTCTTCGCGTATGAAGTATTGCAGCATACGCGCCATGAAGCGTGCGCCTACATCCTTAAATGCAAGTGTTGGTCCGTGGAAGAGTTCGAGCGAATAGATGTTCTGTTCGACTTCCTTTATTGGGCAGTCGAACGCCAAGGTGTCGTAGACGATGCGCTTGAGGTCGTCTGCCTTGATGTCTTCGCCGAAGAAGGCATCTGCTACCTTGTATGCTATCTCCTGAAACGAGAGTTTGTCGATGTTCTCAAAAAAATCCTTAGGCAGTTTCTTGATATGTTCTGGCATATAGAGACCGCGGTCGGGAGCAAGTCCTTTTACTACTGCCTCGTGCAGAGAGGCGAGGGGTGCTGTATGGTTGGTGCTGTAATATCTCATAGAATTTAAAATGTTAAGTGTTGATTGTTAAGTGTTAAAGTGCTGGAACGTCAATGCCCATAAACATGTCCATAAATTCTGTGAGGTGAAGCATGCCGTAGCTGCCGCTTACGCAACTCACTTCGCTGTATGTCTCAACGTTGTCCGGCTCTATGCCGGGATACCATACGGCGAAAGGCACAGGCTCTTTCATGTGCGTGCGTATCTCCACCGGAGTGGGATGGTCGGGCATTAAGGCTATGCATACAGGTTCGTCCCACTTTGACACCTCATTATATATAGGGCCGATCATACGGCTGTCGAGGTTTTTGATGGTGCGAAGCTTCAGTTCCAGGTCGCCGTCATGTCCTGCTTCGTCGCTTGCTTCTACATGTACGAATACGAAGTCGTCATTGCGCAGAGCGTCAATAGCGGCTTGTGCCTTTCCTTCATAATTGGTATCGGCAAGTCCGGTAGCGCCCGGTACTATGATGTTGTGCAGTCCGGCGTAATGGCCAATGCCACGTATCAGGTCTACAGCCGAAATCACGTCGCCTCGTTTTATCTGTGGATACATCTCC